>NZ_CP027663.1:3122500-3398398 GCF_003184265.1 Acidiferrobacter sp. SPIII_3
TCGGCCTCGGTGACCGTCCGGGACAAATTCCCGATGTAAAGATTCATAGATCGCAAACCCCCTCGTAAGGCCGCACACCGTCGCCGCATCCATTAGACGTTAGCAGACGCTAGGAGCCGGCAACACGCCCCGTTCGTCCTTCCGTCCTCCGGGTGCCGCCGTGCGTCAGCAGGGTTCGGGGATGAGGTCCTTGAGCGCCTCGCGGAAGGGTCTGGGGGTCACACCGAGATCGGGCAGCCCGGGGACTTCGGCCGGGCATACCGATCCCGCGCGCAGGGTGCGCCACTGATCGATGGAAAACGGGCCCCCCGGCCAATGGCCGAGGACGCGCGCCAATAGAAGGCTCGTAGCGGACGAAAGCCTGCGCGGACGGGCACGGCCGGAACGCTGGGCAATGGCGGCCACGGCCTCCCAAAGCGTCATGACCTCGGGGCCGCAAAAGCCATAGTCGCGGCCGGCAGCGGCCGTGCGCGCCAAGATCGCAATGATCCCCGCGGCGACATCGTCGACATGCACGGGGGCCATGGGGCTGTCGGCGAGCGGTACCGGGAGTCCCAGCGGCGCCCAGCGCAGGAGCCGTTGGAAACGGCCCACGAAGTGGTCACCCGCCCCATAAATGACGCTCGGCCGCACGACAATGGCGGCCGGTGCCAGGGCCCGCAGCCGCTGCTCACCGCGCGCCTTGCTGCGCAGATAGCGGCTATCGGAGGCAGCATCGGCGCCCGCGGCGCTCACCTGCACGAGCCGTAGCCCGCAGCCGGCGCGGGCCACGCGCGCCGGCAGCTCCTCGTGCACCCGCACGAAATCCCCCGGGGCCCGTTCGTCCAGGATACCGACCAGATTGACGAGCGCCGCGGCGCCAGCCACGACTTGCCGCAGGAAGCGCTCGTCATGGACATCGCCTTCCCATAGCTCCAGGCGCGGAAGGACCAGCAGGTCGCGATGGCGATCGGGGCGACGCGTCACGAGTCGCAGCCGATAGCCGCGATGATGCATCTCGCGAACCAGCGCGCGACCCACGAAACCGCAGCCCCCGAGCAGAACGACGAGCGCGCCCGGCCTAACCCCCATTCGCGGCCAGCTCGACGGCCGGAGGGATAGGCTTCATGCGGGTCAGCAGCGCATCCTGGCGACCCTTTAGCAGGTAGTCATAGATCGCGGTAAACGCCAGGACATTCTTGACATAGCCTCGCGTCTGGCGATAGGGGATGGTCTCTATCCAGATATCGGCGGGAAGGGGTGCGCGCACCGGGAGCCAGGAAATGGCCGCGGTCGGCCCGGCGTTGTAGGCGGCGGTGGCCACCGGCTCCTCGCCGCGCGCGCGCAGCAGGACGTCCGCCAGGTAGCGCGTCCCCACGTCCACGTTGTTGGCGACGTCGATCAGGTCGCGATCGCCGGTGATCGGCAGATGGATCTCGCGGGCAGTGATGAATCCGGTCTGCGGCATGAGCTGCATGAGGCCGAGCGCGCCGACATCGGAGCGCGCATCGAAAATAAACGCGCTCTCCTGGCGGATGATGCCGTACACCCACGCCGCGTCGATCTTGTTGCGTCCGGCATCGGCCTCGATGAGGGAACGGTAGAGCAAGGGAAAACGGATGCCGAGCGCATGCTTGGCCTGGGTGCCGGCAAGCGTCAGGATCGCGCAATCGCGCCAGCCCCACTGCGAGGCGAGCAGGCCCGCGGCCTCGATCTGATCCTCGGAAAGCCCATGCAATGCCTGAAACCACTGCGCCCGCGCCTCGCGGTGCTGGTGCAAGCGGAAGAGCTCGTGGGCCATGCGAATGCCCGGCAGGCGATCGACGGCCCGCAAGAGCCCCACGGGCTCGGTCAGAGGGACATTCGGGATGTGATAGGGTCGTCCCAGCCGGTCGGCCGCGAGAAATCCGTAGTAGCCAAAGCGTCCCGCGAGCCTCGCGAATATCGCCTGGGCAGCCCGGGCATGGCCGCTCGCGGCCAGCGCCCGCGCCCGCCAATACCGCCACTCCTGTCGGTGTTGCATGGCAGGCGGCATGGCGTCAATGAACATCAGCACATCGCCCCACGCACGTTCGCGTAACGCGGCGCGCACCCGCCAGCGGACAAGCCGGCCATCATTCGTGCGCGGGACCGCGGCCGACAGCCACGGCAAGGCCTCGGGTAAGTGGTCTTTAGCGGCTATCAGTCCAAGTCCGCGCAGGACATAATTATTGTCTTCTCCGGGCAGCGGCTGGCGCGCGCGCAGCTGCTGCCAGAGCGACATGGCGAGCGTCGGACTGCGCCAACCGAGCGCCACCACCGCCGCGCGCACCATGTGACGGGCGCGTTTTAGGGTCAGCGGATAATCGATGTGCGCCAACGCGCGCGCGGGGTGCGCGGTGAGCACGAGCCAACGATGCACCCACAGGGCGTGCGCCGGCGATAACACCGGGCGCAGGCGCTTGACGAGGGTGACATTGCCGGCGTGCATGGCAAGTTTGGTGCGCGCCCACAACAGCGATTGGCTCGCCCCGCCCGCACGCAGCCAGTGCGCGGTCAACCCCTGGCAGCTGCGCGGCAACGATTGTCCGGTCAGCCACAACGCGCGCACCGCTGACGCTACGTCCTGCCCCGCGCGCGCACGCGCGGCGAGGTCGTAGCAATGCAGGCTGACATCGGAGCCGAGATTCGGTTCGTAGGCCGCGAGAAAGCGCTTGTCCTCATGCCGGTGGGCCAGGAACGTGAGCCAGGCGCGGCGCAGCTTGGCGGTCACGGGGAGCTTTGGGTAGCGCGCGAGGAATGCCGCCACCGCCCGTGGCCGGTCGTGGCGCATGCGATCCATGAGATAGTGGTAACGCAGGTAGGGACGGGCGATGTAGCCGTCCAACTCATGATAGAGATGCCGGAACGTGCCGTAACGCGCCTCGTTCAGGGCTGTCAGCGCCTGACGATAGCGCAGCCTGTCGAGCGCCAACGGGGTATTCGCGTAGGCCACGCTCGAAAACGCCAAGGCGAGAACGAAGGTTTGGGCAAGGCGCACGGGCCTGACTGCAGTAACGAGATGGAATTACTATACTTGAGCCAATAAACAGTGCAAGGGATGGCGCCATGTCATTCGACAGCATCAATCCGGCGACCGACGAAAGGGTCGCAAGCTTCCCCGAAACCCGGCCGGACGGGGTGGAGGCGGCGCTTGTGCGCGCCACGCAGGCCGCGCGCGCATGGCGGGGGCACAGCGCGCGCGAGCGTGGCGCGTTCCTGCAAAAGGTGGCCACGATCCTGCGCGCCGGGCGTGACCGCTACGCCGACATCATCACCCTCGAGGTCGGCAAACCGGTGACCGAGGCCCGCGCCGAGATCGAGAAGTGCGCATGGGCCTGCGACTACTACGCCGAACACGCCGAACGCCTGCTCGATGACGAGCCGGCCGGCATCGGTGATGCGGATGCGCGGGTGGCATTCCTGCCGCTGGGCGTCATATTGGCCATCATGCCGTGGAACTTCCCGTTCTGGCAGGTGTTTCGGTTCGCCACCGCGGCGCTCACCGCCGGCAATGCGGCCCTGCTGAAACACGCCGCGAACGTCCCGCAATGCGCCCTTGCGATCGCCGGGATCTTCCGCGAGGCCGGGGCCCCCGAGGGTCTTTTCCAGACACTGTTGGTGCGCGCGCCGGCGGTCGCGGCCCTGATCGACGATCCGCGCATCCACGCCGTCACCCTGACAGGCAGCGAGGCCGCGGGACGCGCGGTGGCCGCGGCCGCCGGACGCGCCCTGAAAAAGACCGTGCTCGAGCTCGGCGGATCGGATGCCTTCATCGTCCTGGCCGATGCCGATCTCGACCGCGCCGCAGAGGCCGCGGTCATGTCCCGCTACCAGAACGCCGGACAAAGCTGCATAGCCGCCAAGCGCCTGATCCTGGTGGAGTCCGTGGCCGAACCCTTTCTCGAACGCTTTACGCGGCGCGTCAAGGCCTTGAAGGTGGGCGACCCGCGCGACCCGGAGGTGCTCATGGGTCCGCTGGCGCGGCGTGATCTGCGCCAGGCCCTCCACGAGCAGGTGAGCGAGGCCTTAAGTCACGGGGCCACGGCACGCCTCGGTTGCCAGATCCCCGAAGGGCCCGGCAGCTACTATCCGCCGTCGATCCTCGACCATGTGCGAGCGGGCATGCGCGCCTATGGCGAGGAACTCTTCGGCCCGGTGGCAACCATCCTGCGCGCGCGCGATAGCGACGAGGCGCTGGCGCTCGCCAACGACAACCGCTATGGCCTCGGGGCCAGTCTATGGACCGGCGATGCGCGCCGCGGGGCGGCCCTGGCGCGACGCCTGGAATCGGGATCGAGCTTCGTGAACGCCCCGGTGAAGAGCGACCCCAGGCTACCCTTCGGAGGCGTGAAGGCCTCGGGCTACGGACGGGAGCTTTCGCTCTATGGTGTGCGCGAGTTCACCAACATCAAGACCTTGTGGATCGCGCCGTGAGTACGGTGCCCGCGGGCCCGGAATCCCGGGCCCGCGCCGCCGCTCGCTAGAAGCGAAACAGCAGACTGCCGCTGTAGAACTGCGTGTCGTTATGGGGAATGAGAAATTGCTGCCATTGTCCACGCAGGGCCAGATGGCGCGCAACGTTGATCTGCACGCCGGCGCCGTAATCGGGGTGCGTGCCGTCATGGGTCACGGTCGTGGAGACCGGAGTGACCGTGCGCGTGCGGAATCGCGAGCCGCCGCCCTCGACAAAGAGCGAGAACACCGGCGTAAACGGAAAACTGAGCAGCCCGTTGACGTCGTAACCGCGATTGCGGATCTTCTCGGAGCCCACGGGCGTGCCGATGCTGTCCGTGCCCAGGTTCTGGTAGCCGCCCTGGATCGCAAAGAAGCGGTTGAACGCATAACCGATGAATGCCTTCCAGGCGGGCCGGGTGCGCTTGAAATTGACAAACGGCCCGGGGACGCTGGAACTCAGATTGCGATTGCGCGCCCCGCCGCCGCCGGCGCCGATATAGAGGCCTGATAGCGGCGCGCCCCAGTAATGGGCCGAAGCGACCACCGGCGCGAGCGTAAACGCCGCCATCATCCCTGTCTTGACGAGTGCTCCTTTCCTTATCATTGCGTGTCCTCCGTTTCTGACCTCGCACGGTTGGACAAGAAAATTCCCTGCCCGTTTTCCCTGCGCACGCATTCTAAGGGGGCCACCGGTCCCGCGTATCCGCCTAAAGAAACGGCCCGGCTCGCAAAATTCCGCGCAAAACGCCTCGTCACGGACCGGCGGCGGCGGCGACAACCGGCACTAGAGGACCGACAAGGAGCGTGCCACAAAGGCCTTCAGGTAGGCAGTCTCGGGGATCGCCGGATGGATCGGATGGTCGGGGCCCGCCCCACCCTCGTCTGCGAACTGGATCCCGCGCCGCAGGCGCATGGCCGCCTGCGCCACGACCCGCGCCAGGGTCTCGCGCTCCAAGTGATGCGAACACGAGGCCGACAGCAAGACACCGTCCGCCCCAAGGACCGCGAGCGCCGCCTCGTTGAGCCTCTGGTAGGCACCAAGCCCCGCCTCGTAATCCTTGCGGCGCTTGATGAGGGCGGGCGGATCCACGATCACCACATCGAAACGCTCGCCCGCGGCGTGCAGCTCGCGCAACACCTCGAAGACATCCCCGTGGACGGTGGCCACATGCGCGGCCACGCCATTATCGGCGGCATTGCCGCGCGCATAGGCGAGTGCCCGGTCGGAGGCGTCCACGAGTGTGACGTGATCGGCGCCGTGGGCGGCGGCCTGGATCCCGAAACCGCCGACATAGCTGAAGAGATCCAGGACCCGGGCGTGCGCCACATAGGGCAAAAGCCGCGTCCGGTTCGGTCGCTGGTCGTAGAACCATCCCGTCTTCTGACCCACCCCCAAGGCCACGCGAAACCGGCAGCTACCCTCGACGACCGTGATCTCGGCCGGCGGTTCACCGAGCGCCGCCTCGACATAGGAGGGCAGACCCTCGAGCGCGCGGCTTGCGGTATCGTTGCGCACGAGAACACTGCTCGGACGAACCACCTGATCCAGGGCCTCGATCACATCCGTCTTCAGGCGCTCCATGCCGGCGGTCGTGAACTGGGCGACCAGCACATCGCCGTAACGGTCGACGACGAGGCCCGGTAATCCATCGGCCTCGCCGAAGGCCAACCGATAAAAGGGGGCGGTGTAGATACGCTCGCGCCAGGCAAGCGCCTCGTGCAATCGCGCCACGAGAAAATCGCGGCCGATCACGGCGTGCGGGTTTGCGCTCACGATGCGCACGCTTATGAGCGATCGCGGATTCACATAACCCACGCCCAGACACCGGCCGCGCGCGCTCTCGATCCGCACGGCATCGCCCGGCGTGAATGCCGTAAGGGGTGTGGCATCGCAATCGACCTCGTTGCTGAATACCCACAGATGGCCGGCGCGCAGGCGCCGGTCCTCGCGCGGCCGCAATCGAATGACGGGGAGAGACATGGCGCCATTATACCAAGAACGGAGCGCCTCCCGGGACAAGCGGCGTACAATGGCGCTTTGGGGACAGGGATACGTCATGGATACAAACAATCTCAACAACCGGCTCGGCGGCGAGACGAGCCCCTATCTGAAACAGCATGCCGACAACCCGGTGGCCTGGCAGCCCTGGGACGAAACCGCCCTGCGCGAGGCGCGTAAGGCCGATAAGCCTATCCTCTTGTCCGTGGGATATTCAGCGTGCCACTGGTGTCATGTGATGGCGCATGAGTCATTCGAAGACGAGGCGGTGGCGGCGGTCATGAACCGCCTGTTCGTATGCATCAAGGTCGACCGCGAGGAGCGCCCGGACCTGGACCGAATCTACCAGGCGGCGCACAACCTGCTCGCGCGCCGCGCCGGGGGATGGCCGCTCACCATGTTTCTCGCGCCCGACGATCTGACGCCATTTTTCGGGGGGACCTACTTTCCCAAGGAGGCGCGCTTCGGGCTGCCGGCATTTCCCGATCTGCTCGTCCATGTGGAGCGCTACTTTCGCGAGCACCGCGCGGAGCTGACCGCCCAGGGGCCGCGCCTGCGCGAGATCCTGGCCGCCGGCGATGCGGTCACGGTGGCACCGGACGCAACGGCGGATGAATCCCCGGCGGATCGCGCCGTGGCGGAACTCAAAGGGCAATTCGACACGGTCGACGGCGGATTCGGGGGCGCCCCGAAATTTCCCCATCAAGGCGGCGTGCGCCGGCTGCTGCTGGCGTACGCCCGCCACGCGGACCCGGAGGCGCTATCCATGCTGCGCGCGACTCTGCACGCCATGGCCGACCGCGGGCTCTATGACCATCTGGAGGGGGGCTTTTTCCGCTATAGCGTCGATGCCCAATGGTCCATCCCCCACTTCGAGAAGATGCTCTACGACAACGCGCAGCTCATCCCGCTCTATGCCGAGGCCTTCGCGGCCACTGGTGATATCCGTTTCCGGGACGCGGCGATAGCGGCCGGCGACTGGGTACTGCGTGACATGGAGGCCCCGCAAGGCGGCTACTACGCCACCCTCGACGCCGACAGCGGCGGCGAGGAGGGGGCCTTTTATCTGTGGCAGCGATCGGAGTTCGAGGAATCGCTCGATGCCGACGAGAGGGCGGTGGCGATCCCATATTATGGCCTGGACAAGGCGCCGAACTTCGAGGGGCACGCCTATCATCTCGTGATCGCAACCCCCCTGGAGGACGTCGCGGCCCGTGTGGGCCTGCCGCTGGAGGAGGCGGCGCAACGTCTTGCGCGGGCGCGCGACAAGCTCATAGCCGTGCGCGCAAGACGCGCGCGCCCGGGCCGCGACGACAAGATCCTGACGGCCTGGAATGGTCTTATGATCAAGGGCCTTACGCGCGCCGGACGGCTCCTTCGCGTCCCGCGGTTTGTCGACTCGGCGTGCCGGGCCTGTGATCGCATACGCGTGGATCTCTGGGATGGCGCGCGCCTGTCCGCGGTCACCAAGGATGGCCGCACGAGCCCCTACGGTTATCTGGACGACTACGCCTTCCTGCTCGATGGGGTGCTCGAACTCCTGGCGACGCGCTGGCGCCAGGATGATCTGGTCTTCGCCCAGGCCCTGGCCAAGCGGCTGCTTGCCGATTTCGCGGATCACGAGCATGGCGGCTTCTACTTCACCGCCGGCGACCACGAGACCCCCCTCTACCGGCCCAAATCCTTCTCCGACGATGCCCTGCCATCGGGCAATGCGGTGGCCGCCTCGGCGCTTTACCGTCTCGCCCACCTGCTCGCCTGCCCGACGCTCGAGGCCCCCGCGCGAAAGGCGGTCGATGCCGGGCTCGCGGCACTGGCCCACTACCCGTCCATGCATGCCGCGCTGATCGAGGCCTGGGAAGACGCCGCTGATCCACCGGCGATCATCATCCTGCGCGGGGCGCAGGACGCGCTCGCCCGGTGGCATGAGCGCGCGCAGGCCGGCTTTGCGCCGCGCCGCGCGGTCTACGCCATCCCCGACGACGCCCAGGACCTGCCGCCCGGGCTCGCGGCCCGCGCGCCCTTAGACGCGGTGGTCGCCTATGCCTGTCAGGGCCTGCGGTGCGAGGCGCCGGTGAAAGACGAGGCCGGCTTCGAGGCCGTGCTCGAACGGACTATGCTGTGATGACGACAACCCATTATTGAGGACGAGCCCGTCATGCCCATGACCATCGGCGACTTCGTCGCCCGTGCCCGCAGCCGCATCCATGAGATCCCCGCCGAGGAACTCGACAATCTCCTTGAAGATAACGAGGCGGTACTCGTGATCGATGTGCGCGAACCCGCGGAGTTCGCATCCGGCCATATCCCCGGGGCGATCCTGATCCCGCGCGGCACGCTCGAGGGGGCTGCCGACCCCGCGAGCCCGCATCGTGTCGAACCCCTGTGCTCGGCCCGGGAGCGGCTGGTGGTGGTGTACTGCGAATCCGGGGCACGTAGCGCGCTCGCCGCCGACACCCTACAGCAGATGGGCTTTGATGATGTCCGCAATCTCGCCGGCGGTTGTGTCTTGTGGGAGGCGGAAGGCCTGCCGCTCGTGGCGGACGACTGAGGGGCGCACCGGCCCCCGTCGCGCGGACGATGGCGGGGAGACAGGCATTCCCTTAGCCTCCCGGGACGCATCCATCCTGTCCGAGCGAGGCCGCCATGCCCTACCCCTCGGTCCTCGCGGACCTCGCATGGGTCTCACTGATCGTAGCGTGCGGATGCGCCGGTTTCATCATCATCGATATCGCGCGCGGCCGCCGTCAATCGACGGGTATCATGGAGGTCACATGGCCCGTCACCGGCCTCTACATGGGTCCCCTCGGGCTTTTCTTTTATCTCTGGTTCGGGCGCGCGCCCGCAAGGGGTGGCCGGGTATCGCGCCGGTCGCGGTGGCAAGGAGTATTCGTCTCCGCCAGCCACTGCGGGGGTGGGTGCACGCTCGGAGACATCATCGCCGAGGGGACGCTTTACCTGACCGGTTGGCGCCTGGCGGGGAACATGCTCGCGAGCTCCTACCTGGGCGACTTCGGCTGCGCCTATCTGCTCGGAATCTGGTTTCAATATCTGCCGATCCGCGCCGCCCGCGGCCTCGCGCCCCGAAGCGCGCTGGTGGCCGCCATCAAGGCCGATACCCTATCGCTCATGGCCTTCGAGGCCGGGCTCTTTGCCTGGATGGCGCTCGTGGACGGCGTCTGGTTTCCTGGCCTCAAGGCCAACGATCCGGTCTTTTGGTTCATGATGCAAATCGGCATGAGCGTGGGCTTCATCACCACCTACCCGGCCAACTGGTGGCTCGTGCGCCAGGGCATCAAGGATGGCATGTAACAGGAATGCCGCGCCTCAGCCCTCCTGCGCGGCCGGCCGTTCGGCAACCGGGGGGACGGTCGGCTCTTTCTGCCGGCTGAACCAGTGCACGAAGGCGCCGCGCGCGGGGGCGAGACGGCTCTTCACGAGGCTGCGCCGGTCTTCCATGGCCTGCTCCTGGAAATTGCCTACATGGCGTGTCAAGGCCTCCTGGGAACGTTCCATGAGCCCGATATAGGCCTCGGTATCCAAAGGCAGTTCGAGTTCCCGGCGAATGGCGACATTGGCGCGCACCACGAGCGCCCCAAAGGCGATGCCGGCGTGGGCCGCATCGCGCAACAGCTGGGCCTCGCTTACGAGCAGCGTCTCCCGCAGTTCGCGCAGGTGCTCGACGGCATCCTCTATGGCGGCCTGGGCCTCGGCCAGGATCTGGTTCTGGACGGTCCAGAAGGCCGACTCGGTGGCCTGCGCGCGGTCCATTTCGCGCATGCGCGCCAGCGCCTCGTCGCGCCGCCCCCCGGCGGCCTCGATCAAGAGCTCCTCGGCCTTGATCTCCTCCTTCAAGCGCTTCACCGGGAGCTGCTCAACCCCCAGATCGGCGACGCTGCGCACGAAGAACTCGTTGGCCTCGACAATCGCCTGCACGGTCGCAAGCGAGCCCACGATATGCACCTTGTTGAGATCGCCTCCTATGCCGCGAATCAGCGCCTCGTGCTGGTCGGCGGCGAGATCGTCGCGCGCGAATGCCGCGAGATACTCCTGGGCATGGGCCAGGGCCTCGGCCGACTTCAAATAGACCTCGCGGCGCAGCGCCATGTCGCGCTCACGGTCACGCATCAAGGCATCATGACGCAGGCGTTCGGTATTGCGCTCCGATTCGCTGCGGTTTTGCATGTAAAGACCGCTCAGGGTGATGGTCGAGCCGGTCGTTATGGCATAGAAGATCGCCGGCACGGACTTCAGCAAGGTAAATACGGATCCCAACAACATGGAAGGCTATCCTCCGTTCAGGCGATATCCGAAGACATCCGCGAATCGTGCGCGAAAGGTCTCGGGGTCGACCGCGTGGTTTTGTGTCCCGGCGTGTTCGATCTTAAGAGCACCGAGGAGCGAGGCCACGCGCCCGGTCGTCTCCCAATCAAAGCCCTGCCCGAGCCCGAACAACAGACCGGCACGGTAGGCGTCGCCGCAGCCGGTGGGGTCGCAAACGCGCTCGGCGCATACCGCCGGGATATGATGGATGCGGCCGCCCGCGCGGATCTCCGAGCCCTCGGCGCCCTTCGTGACGATGAAGGCGCGGACACGGTCGGCGAGGGCTGCGACATCGAGGCCGGTGCGCGCGACAAGCAGCCCCGCCTCATAGTCGTTCACGCACACATAGTCGGCCTGATCAATGAAGGACAGGAGCTCGGGGCCGTCGAACATCGGCAGGCCCTGGCCCGGATCGAAGATGAACGGAATGCCGGCCTCGGCGAACTGCCGAGCATGATCGATCATGCCCTGACGCCCGTCTGGCGAGACGATCCCGAGTGTCACGCCGGCGGCGTCGGCCACGCGGTTGCGATGCGACTCGGCCATGGCGCCGGGGTGAAAGGCCGTGATCTGGTTGTCGTCGAGATCGGTGGTGATGAAGGCCTGGGCGGTGTAGGTCCCCGGCACCTCGGCCACGTGCGTGCGCGCGATGCCATGGCGGTCCATCCATTGGGCGTAGGGCAGAAAGTCCTCACCCACGGTCCCCATGGGAAGCGCCCGGCCCCCGAGCGCATTCAGGTTATAGGCGATGTTGCCGGCGCAACCGCCGAACTCGCGGCGCATGCTCGGCACCATGAATGACACATTCAGGATGTGGAGCCGGTCGGGGAGGATGTGCCGCCCGAACTTGTCCGGAAAGACCATGATCGTGTCGAACGCGAAAGATCCGCAAATGAGTGCTGTCATGTTACTTAAAAATCCTCATGACCGGGCCGTCTGTTCAATGTGGGGCGACTCGATGGCGCAGAGCATAGCGGTCATCGAGCGCCCCTCAAATCGTTGTCGGCCCGAGTGGAAGAAACACCCGATGGATGGCCCGGGAGCGGGCGGCCTCAAGCCGTGGCCGGATGAGCCCTCCAGGCCAGATCGAGCTCGCGCGCCGCGCGCACCTCATCGACCCGGCGCACGGGCAGCGTGTGGGGCGCGGCCTTCAAGAGTTCGGGCGTGGTCTCGGCCTCGGCGAGGATCTCAGCCATGGCCGCCACGAAGCCATCGATCTCATCGCGGCTCTCGGTCTCGGTCGGCTCGATCAGGAGACACTCCGGGACCATCAAGGGAAAATAGATGGTCGGCGCGTGATAACCCTTGTCGAGCAACCGCTTGGCGACATCGAGCGCGCTGACACCGCTCCTCTCCTTCAAGCCCTTCAACGTCAAAAGAAACTCATGGGCCGCGCGCCGGCCAGGGTAGGCGGGCTCGAAGCCCAGACGGCTCAGGCGCTCCAGGAGATAGTTGGCGTTCAGCGCCGCATATTGCGCGATGCGCGCCATGCCCTCGCGACCCACGAGGCGCGCGTAGACATAGGCCCGCAAGAGCACGCCGACATTGCCGGCAAAGGTGGACAATCGTCCGATCGACTGCGGCCGGGTCTTTTCCGTGATCCAGTAATAGCGCCCCCCGCTCTCGCCGACCATCGGGACCGGCAGAAACGGCAGCAGGCGCTCGCCCACCCCGACCGGGCCCGCCCCGGGGCCGCCCCCGCCGTGAGGGGTCGCGAAGGTCTTGTGGAGGTTCAGGTGAACGACATCAAAACCCATGTCACCGGGCTTCACCTGGCCGAGGATGGCGTTCAGGTTGGCCCCATCGTAATACAAGAGCCCGCCTACGGCATGCACGCGTTGCGCAATGTCCTCGATATGCCGATCGAATACCCCCAGGGTCGAGGGATTGGTGAGCATGAGGCCCGCGGTCCTCGGTCCGATCGCGGCATCGAGCGCGGCGAGGTCGATGTCGCCATCGGCGCGCACATCGATCTCGCGCACGCGATAGCCGCACATGGCCGCGGTCGCCGGGTTCGTGCCATGAGCGGCCTTGGGGATCAGGATCTCGTCACGTTCAAGGTCATTGCGGGCGACATGGTAGGCGCGAATCATGGCCACCCCCGCGAACTCCCCCTGGGCCCCGGCCATCGGCGTAAGCGAGACCGCGCGCATGCCAGTCACATCCTTCAATATCTCCTGCAATTCGAAGAGGCAGGCCATGAGACCCTGCCCCGTCGATTCCGGCGCCAGCGGATGGCGGTTCGCGAACCCCGGAAGCAGGGCCGCGACATGCGCGGCCCTGGGGTTGTACTTCATCGTGCACGAGCCGAGCGGATAAAAATGCGTGTCGATGGCGAAATTGCGCTGACTCAAGCGCGTGTAATGGCGCACCACCTGAAGCTCCGAGACCTGCGGCAAGGCGGGTGGAGCGCGCCGCAGGAGCGCAGGCGGGATATCAGCCGGCGGTGCCAACGGACGCGGCATCTGCGGTGCGTTGACGCGCCCCGGGGCGCCGCGCTCGAAGATCAGCACGCGCGGATCACTTGGCGGCGGCGATGGCCGCCGCGTAGTCCGGCTCGTGACCGATCTCGGAGACCAGTTCCGCGTGCAGGACCTTGTTCTCGGCATCGAGCACGACCACCGCGCGCGCGGTGATGCCGGCGAGCGGCCCGTCCTGGATCAGGACCCCGTAGTCGCGCGCGAAATGACGATCGCGCATCATCGACAGAGGGACCACATGCGTCGCCTCCGCCGAGCAGAAGCGGGCCTGCGCGAACGGGAG
This sequence comes from Acidiferrobacter sp. SPIII_3, assembly GCF_003184265.1. Classification (GTDB taxonomy): domain Bacteria; phylum Pseudomonadota; class Gammaproteobacteria; order Acidiferrobacterales; family Acidiferrobacteraceae; genus Acidiferrobacter. The sequence goes on from NZ_CP027663.1 coordinate 3,136,041, forward strand.
GTCGGACGACACCACCAGCACGACGGTGTTCTGATCCTTGGCGGCGTATTCATCGAAACGCCGCGTGCTGACCGCGCACACCGGCGTATCGAGGCTTGGAACGATATTGATGATCTTTTTCTTGCCCTTGAAATCCTGAAGTCCGACATCGGCGAGCGAGCCGTTGACGAGCTTGAAGTCGGGGGCCTTGGCGCCGACCTTGGGAAGATCGCCGGAGGTCGTGCATGGCGTGCCTTTGAGGGTTATCTTGGCCATTTCTAGGGGCTCCTTGGGTTGTCATCCTTGTAAGCGCACGGCGGATCAAGCCGGCGCCTGGTTACGATACGCTCGAGGTGGTACGCGTAATGCGCGATGTCGGTCTCGGTCTTGGTTTCCGTGGCGCATACGAGCAGGCTGTCTGTGAACGCCGGGTAGAACTCGCCAAGCGCGCAGCCACCGAGGATACCCTGCGCCTCGAGCGCGCGCAGGACCTCAGGCACCGGCACCGGAAGCCGTAAGACCACTTCATGGAAAAACGGCGTATCGGGGAACGCCGCGCGCACGCCGGGTATGGCCGTAAGACGCGCGCGCAGGGCCGCGGTGTTGGCGTGCGCGGCGGCCGCGACACGCCTTAGGCCCTCGGGCCCGAGCAGCGCCATGTGGACCGTCGCGGCGGTAACCAACAGGCCTTGATTGGTACAGATGTTCGAGGTCGCGCGGGAGCGGCGTATGTGCTGCTCACGCGCCTGCAGGGTGAGGGTGTAGGCCTCGTGGCCGGCCACGTCCACCGTACGCCCGACGATACGCCCCGGCATCTGTCGCACATGCTCGCGGCGGCATGCCATGAAGCCGAAATAGGGTCCGCCCGAGGACAGGGGGGCACCGAGCGGCTGGCCCTCGCCGACCGCGATGTCACAGCCCGGCCCCCATTCGCCCGGAGGCACGATGAGCGCGCAGGCGATGGGGTTTACAAGCCCGATGGCGAGCACCCCGGCGGCGCGCGCGGCCGCCGCCATGGCGTGCACGTCCTCCAGGCACCCGAGGAAATTCGGCTGGGGGATGACGAGCCCGGCGGCGCCCTCGAGGCGCAACGCAAGCGCCCCGGCGTCGGTGATCCCGGCGGCATCCATGGGTACGAGGTCGAGCGTGATCGACTGGGCCGAAACGATGGTCTGCACAACCTTACGATACAGAGGGTGCACGGTCTCTGGAATCAGCACACGCCGGGACCGGCCATGCAACCGCACGGCCATGAGCACGGCCTCGGCCAGGGCCGAGGCGCCGTCGTAGAGGCTCGCATTGGCGCAATCGAGACCGACGAGACTTGCGATCATCGTCTGGAACTCGTAGAGGAGCTGGAGCGTGCCCTGACTGGCCTCGGCCTGATAGGGCGTGTAGGCGGTATAAAACTCCCCGCGGCCGGCGATCTCCCAGACCGCCGCGGGGATATGGTGCTCATAGGCCCCGGCGCCGACGAAGGTCAGAAACTCGCCATCGGCGGCGGCGCGCTCGCGCATGAGCCGGCCGATCTCCTGCTCGGTCAGGGCCTGGGGCACGCCCGCAAGCGGTCCCGAACGCAGGCGCGCGGGGATCTCGTCGAACAGGTCGTCGAGCGACCGGGCGCCGATGGTCTCGAGCATGGCGGCGGTCTCGGCCGCGGTATGGGGAGTGAATGGCATGATCTAGGTTTCGGACGCGAGCAGGGTCTCGTAGGCGGCGGCGTCGAGCAGGGCGCGAGCGGCGCCGGGATCGGCGGGTTTGAGCTTGAAAAGCCAGCCGTTTCCATAGGGGTCGGTATTGAGCGTCTCCGGGGCGCTGGCAAGCGCCTCGTTTATCGCCATAGGGGTCGGTATTGAGCGTCTCCGGGGCGCTGGCAAGCGCCTCGTTTATCGCCGTCACCTCGCCCGCCACCGGCGCATACACGTCCGAGGCGGCCTTGACGGATTCGACCACCGCGCACTCCTTGCCGGCATCCACCCGCGTCCCGGGCTTGGGCAGTTCCACGAACACCATGTCACCCATCAGATCCTGAGCGTGGTCACTAATGCCGACGACCAGCAGCGCGCCTTCTTCGCGCACCCACTCGTGGCTCTTGGTGTAACGCAAATCCCCTGGTACCTTGCTCATCTCTCCCCCCTCAAAGATCGATCAGTGCGCGCCCCTGGCGCACGAACGGCGGCGTGACCAGGCGCGCATCCAGCACTTGTCCGGAGCGGCCGATGAGTTCACAGGCATCCCCGTCCGCCGCCGCCGCCGGCACGCGCACGAGCCCGATACCGCGCGCAAGCGACGGTGAGAAGCTGCCGCTCGTCACCGTGCCCCGCCCCCACGGTCCCTGTACATCCTGGCCGTCGCGCACGACCCCGGGGGCGCGGAGCACAAGCCCCGTGAGTCTACGCGCGACACCCTGCGCGCGCTGCCGCAAAAGGGCGGAACGTCCGATGAACTCACGCTCGGCCGAGAGGCTCACGGTCCACGCCAGACCCGACTCGAGCGGCGACACCGTGGCATCCATGTCATGCCCGTAAAGGTTCATGCCGGCCTCCAGGCGCAGGGTATCGCGAGCCCCAAGACCGGCCGGCACGACCCCATGATCGCTAAACCGCCGCCACAGGCCGGCCACTGCGCGCGCGTCGATGAGGATCTCGAAACCGGCCTCTCCCGTGTATCCGGTGCGCGCCAGGAAGGTGTCGCCGATGAACGCGCCATGGAAGGGCTTCAGGCACGCGAGCGCCGCGTAGGCCTCATCCCCCAGAACCTGGGATGCCGCATGGTCAGCGCGCGGCCCCTGCACGGCGATCATGGCCAGATCCGGGCGCGGCGTGATGTCAACGCCAAAGCGCCCGGCATGCGCGCGCAGCCACGCGATATCGCCCTCCGCGGGTCCGGCGTTGACCACCAGCCGAAACCAGTCGGGCGCCAGGAAATAGACGATCAGGTCATCGAGGACGCCGCCCTGCTCGTTCAGGAGGCAGCCGTAAAGCGCCCTTCCCGGGGTGCCGAGCTTGTCGACGTCATTGGCGAGCATGTACCGGAGATAGGCGCGGGCGTCGGCGCCACGGACCTCCACGGCGCGCATGTGCGAGACATCGAAGATTCCGGCCCGCTGGCGTACGGCGTGATGCTCGGCGACCTGCGATCCATAGTGAAGGGGCATGTCCCACCCGCCGAAATCCACCATGCGGGCGCCGGCATGGACGTGCTCTTCATAAAGCGGGGTACGGTGACCCATGAGAAATCTCGCGTTCGATTCACACGAACTCGCGCCATAAGGCGGCGAGCCTATCCACAGTCACCCCTCTGTCCCACGACCTGAGAGCTTGTGCCCCTTCGGTGGACTGCCGCGCAGTCTCTCTCCAGAGTCGACGGTAGTAGCCTCGCGGTCCTTTTGCCGGTACGTTTCCGGGCGGTTGCGTCGTCGGCGCCCGGCCCCGAGGGGCGGGCCTCTCCCGCAAGCTGTCTGTCGCGAACCGACTATATCAGTCCGCCCGCGCGAACGCCAAGCCGGCGCGTGCCCGCGGGCCACCCCTTGCAAGCACGGACACGCGGTCTAATCTTACAGGGCTCCAATAATAAGAAGTGCCCACGCCAGGGCCTTTTCGGGGACTGCCGGCGGTGCGGACACTCCCGTCGCGGATACATGAGGAGACACTATGTTGCGTGCCATTGCGATTATCTTGAGCCTTTTTTGCGCCTCCGCCTACGCCGCCGACCGGCCCGCGCGTTATGTCATGATCGCCCCGCCCCGCCAGGGGCTCGCCCAGGCGGACGCCGTCTATGGCAAGATCGCGGACTTTCTCGCGCACGCCACGGGGGCGCCGATCACGTTTCATTACACCAGCAACTGGCTCACCTACATGGCCGAGGTGCACAACAATACCGCCGCCATCTACTTTGACGGCCCGGCCCTCATAGGGTGGCGCATCGCCCACTGGCACGACGACGCACTCGCGGCGTTGAGCGGCAAACTCAATTTCGTGCTCGTCACCAAAAAAGGGGGGCGCCCCGTACGCAAGGTCCAGGACCTGATCGGGCGCTCGGTGTGCGCATTCTCGCCGCCCAATTTGGGGACCTTGACCTTGGACAGCTGGTTTACGAATCCCGAACGCCAACCCTATATCGTCGTCATTCACAGCTTCGGCGCCGCGGCGCGCAACATCATCGAGGGCAACTGCATGGCGGCCGTCGAGCCGCTCCCGGTCTTCAAGCGCCAGGAGGCGCGATTCCCGGGCAAGCTCCAAGTGGCCTACAAGGTGCCGGGACTGCCCAACCAGGCCTTCTCGGTGAGCGCCGTGGTCCCGCCGGCCTTGCGCCACAAGATCATGGTCGCGCTTTTGAGTCCCGCCGGCCGGGCCGCGACCAAGCCCCTGCGCGACATGTTCGGGCATAAGGAACTCGTGCGCGTACACAATCCGGCGTACCTGCCCTACCGCAAATTGCTCCACGTCATGGTCGGCTTCTAGCCGTTGGCAACCCCACCCGTCGGCCGTCGCGGGCCGCTTCAGTTCCGCGGCAGGCGATGGGGGATCTGATATTTGTCAAGCAAGCGGTAGAGCGTCACGCGCGAAATCCCAAGAGATCGCGCCGCGCGCGACAGGTTTCCCGCGCTTCTGTCGACGGCCTCGCAGATCGCCTCGCGCTCGGCCCGTTCACGCGCCTCGGCCAAGGTCTCCTCGACCGGAATGTCGTGGTGGGGCCCGACATGGTCGAGACCGAGGTCCTCGGGCCCGATCAGTTGCCGCTCGCACATCACCATCGCGCGCCGCACCCGGTTGATGAGTTCGCGCACGTTGCCGGGCCAATGGTGTCGGCTCAGGGCCGCCAGGGCGTCGCGGCTGAAGCCGCGTACCTGTGGGTTTCTCTCCGCGGCAAACTTGTCAAACCAATGGCGGGCGAGCAGCGCCACGTCACCGTCGCGACTGCGCAGTGGCGGCACATCCAGATTCAGCACATTCAAGCGATAATAAAGGTCTTCGCGAAACCGCTTCTCGCCCACCGCCTTTTCCATATCGACGTGCGTGGCGGCGATGACGCGGATGTCGGCGCGCATGGTCTCGGTGCCCCCCACGCGCTCATAGGTCCCGCCCTGCAAGACCCGCAAAAGGTTCACCTGGAGGTCGAGCGACAGGTCGCCGATTTCGTCTAAAAAAAGCGTGCCGCCCTCGGCCGCCTCGATACGCCCGATCTTGCGCTGATGCGCGCCCGTGAATGCGCCCTTCTCGTGACCGAAGAGCTCCGACTGAATCAACTTGTCGGGCAGCGCCCCGCAATTGACCGCGACGAATGGGCGCGCGCTACGCGCCGAGTGGGCGTGGACCGCCAGGGCGCATAGCTCCTTGCCGGTACCGGTCTCGCCCTGAATCAAAACCGGCGCGTCCGATTGGCTGATCTTGGCGATCCGTTGAACGGTCGCCTTCATCGCCTGGCTCGCGCCTATGATGTTCTTTTCAAAGCGGTTTTCCGAAACTCCGTTGCCCCGGCTGCGGCTTAAGTGCGCCATCCCCAGGGCGTGACCGAGACTGTGCAAAAGCCGTGGCACATCCACCGGCGCCACATGGAAGTCGAGACAGCACTCGCTGATGAGGTGATTGGCGACCGCGCTTTTCAGAAACGCGAGGTCGAGGATCGCGATCCACCGAAACCGATTGTGGCCATAGCCGAGCAGGGCCTCGGCATCCGCGACCGCCTTTTCGCTGGTGTCCTGCAGACACACGATGCCGACGCCGGCACCCAGACGGTCCATATAAGAACGCGCCGTCCCCCACGCCCCGACGCGCGTCAGGCTCCACCCCCGGCTTGTGATATCGGATTCGCGAAACGGCAGGGTCTTGGCGGCGCAATAGACGAGCAACGCGCGGGGTTCGGCCCCCGGCCCGACACGAAACCCGGACTGTTCGGTATCGGTATCGCTCTTTGCTCCTGGCATCTTGTCTCCTTCCTGCCTTCCCCAACCGGGACTGGGCCCGTCCGAATCACCACCACGCGGTCATACGAAAGCTCGCGGCGGCCTCCCGCCCGCCCCCGGCGTACCCTTGGACATCCCGATCCCCGCGACTCCCGCATCGACCGGCGGATGGTCCGTCACTGCCAGGCGTCCGCATGGATCCATGGCGCCCCCCCCCCCCCCCCCCTGAATCCTCAAAAGGTCGTCGGCACGGTCACGCTGAGATCGATATTGGGGGCGTCCTTGGTCAGTCCCACGGCCACGTTGGTGACGATCGTCACCCGGCGGCTGTCGGCATAGGACATGCCCAGATTCAAGACCGCGGCGTTGCCACTGCTGCCGACCACCGCCTGCCAGGCGCCGCCCGCGGGCTTTATGCGCGTCTCGGCGATGAACGTCTCGGCCATGGACAGCGTGAGACTCACGCGCCGATTGAGCGCAAAGGCGGTACCACCCCCAAAGCTCACGGAATTGCCACCGGCGACCTGCCCAGGCTGGGGTGTCGTGGTGCTCGAGATGTTGCCGAAGCTGCGCGGAATGTTATAGGTGTAGCTCACGCTTCCAAAGAGGATGGCCGGACTGACCGGCTTTATGAAGGTCAGGCCCGTCGATACCGACCATACCCCGTTGCCCGTCGGGAGGGACTCGGGGTAACTCAGATTATTGTTTTGCGGCTGAGTGACCACCGGAATGCCGTAGGGCCCGCGTCCGGTCGGCGCCTTGGCGGTCAGGTTCCAGATGGTCGCGGCCCCCCCGCTGCTTCCCGAGATTTGATAATACAGCGCGGCGCTGGCGTCCCCGATCTGGCCCTTGTTGGTCACGTCCTGCTGGCTCGCCTGCAGGCTCGAGCTATTGACGCCGACCGATACATACGTACTCTGCCGGGCCAGGTAGGGTACGGTCACCGACAGTTCGAGGTCATTCGTGGGGGCGTAACTGGTCTGGAGCGACAAGGTCTCGATGTTGCTTTGCACCTTGCTCACATTGATCTGTCCGAGAAAGATCGCCCCGAGGGCCAGGAACCCGTTCAGGGTCAAGGCGTTGCTGTCCGAGTAGGCGTAACTCACCCCGGGCTGCAGGATCCACTGTCCGGCCTTGAACAGGGCATTTTGCTGGCGATAGACGGCCTGCACGCTCTCCTGGGCCTTGGGTTTGTGTTGGACATCGAGCGGACCCGTGGGAGAGGTCCCCGCCCAAGCCTGTGGGGTCCAGGCGCATGCCACGGCAAGCGCCACGAAAACCGGGTGACAGGATCGCGTGCGCACAGTGATACTCCTTAAAGCTCGCGTGGTGGGGATCAGGGGCTGCCCGCCCTACCCGACCCCAAAGCAATTTATAGTATTGTTATTGTTGACTTTTCTGTAACGATTCCGCTGTGACGCGCATGCACGGCCCCGTGGATCACGGCGGGCACGGCGATCTCGACATCCTCGCCGACCACGGATCCCGGATGATCCGGCCGCCCGACCTCGCAGCCCTCGGCGATGCGGACATCGCCCTCGGCCACTATGGGACCCCATATCAGGCAGCCCGGCCCTATGACGATATCGCCCTCACACACGAGCGCCCCTTCTATGACGCTATCGGCGCCCACACATAGCCGCCCATGCGCCTTGATCGATCCATGCCGTCTTGTCCCCGCGGCCAGCGACACCGGCTCGCGGGCCACATGATCCGTGCCGCTCGCCGATGCCAAATCCCCCGCCTTCGCGCTGCCCATCCGTGGTTCCGCGGGCCCGATCAGAATAGTCGGGGCCGTGAGAGTCATGAACAGGCATGGCGCGTCGACTTTTATTGTTTTGTTGGCCGATGCACGGCCGAGTATCCGGCAACCTTTGTCCACTTTCAAGTGGGTATCCGCGTGGCACCACCGAATGACCGTGGAATTCCCACCGATATGCAGGGTATCGGCCGCGTACAGGGCACGGTAGCGGGCGTTTCCCCCCGTCAGCAACGATCCCTCGGCGGCAATCTCCTTGTCACATGCGAGGGCCCCCGGCAAAACCGCGTCCGCCAGGGCATAGCTCATCTTCGTGGCGCACTCCGAAGGCGCCCGGCGCATGGACGCCGGCAGGATCAAGAGCGGCTCGTCATCCAAGCGGTATTCGAATACCGTGATCACAGGCTGCGCGATCAACGCCGCGCGCGCGCGCAGCTTTGTGATGAGATTGCGCGCGAAGTGATCCGGCGCATAAGCCCCCGCGGACAACGGGGATGGCCCGAGGGTCTGGCGGCGACGCAGAAACAGGCCCGCGGTCGGGGTGAACGGGAGCAGAAAAAGGATGGTCGTGACGGCGGCGAATAGCACCAGCATAATGTTCTCCTCAAAGGCGCGTCGGCGCCGCCGGGTCGGGCGCGGCCTGCGCCTGATCGCGGTAACGGGGTGTCTTGTGCCATTGCATGCGGCGTGGCCGCAGCCTGTCGCCGATGGCCGCCAGGAACCCGGCGGTCGCCGCGTAGGTGGAGACGAAAAACCCGACCAGGATGAGCGGTACACCCTTGACCTTGTCGCGCTCCCCGTCCAGGCGCAGGGCCGAGGCGATCTCGTAGAATGCCGCGGCGTTCCCGAAGGTCCCATAACTCACCACCGCCAGCATGAGTAAAAGACCGCCGCCGTTGTCCCCGCATAACCACAGGAGATAGAGCACGAGCCACCCCATGAGGAGCGCCGGCGCCATGGCGTAGATACCGAGCAGAGACACGCCGTCGAGGCGTTCGCGGCCGGTCACGCGCGACGAACGCAAAAGCGGCCACAAATGGCGAAACAGGACCTGGTTGTGCCCCCGCGACCAGCGGCGCAACTGGCGGTAACGGGCGGGCCACGACTCCACGACCTCCTCGTAGCATTCCGAGCGATTCTGGTAGGCGATCTTCCAGCCGGCGATGACCAGCCGATAGGTGATGTCGGTGTCTTCGGCCAAGGCGCGCGGGTCCCAGCCGCCGATGGCACGTAGGGCGCTCACCCGCACACCACCGACGGTGCCGCCAAACTGCGGGATCAGACGCAGGTTCGCGCGCGCCTGCTGATCGACCTGATAGCCGCCGGAACGCTCCAGCTCCAAAAGGTGCGTCAGGAGATTGGTACCGCTGTTGTAGGGGACGACGCGGCCCATGACGCCGCCGACCTGCGGATCAAAGAACGGCGCCACGAGCTGCTTTACGAGCCCGGGACCGGGGAGGTAGTCGGCATCAAAGACAAGCGCGATGTCGCCCATAAGGTGGGCGGTGGCATCGACCAGAGCGGCGGCCTTGCCGGGCGGCGCATCGGGAGGCCTGTGCAGGACCTGGACGCGATCGGGATGGCGCTCGGCAAAGTCATCCAGGATGGCCGGCGTCGCGTCGGTGGAGCGGTCATCGATGCACAGGATCTTCAGGCGCTCCCGGGGGTAGTCGACGGCGATCATGCGTTCGAGGATATGCGCAATGACCGGCTGCTCGTTATGGGCGGGGATGATGACGGTCACGGGCGGCCATGACGCCTGGGTGATATCGAGATAGGGGTGGCGCTGACGACCGAAGAGCCGGTTCATGGTGAAAAACAGGTGGCGGGCGGTGTAGAACACCACCAGCGCGACGATAACGTAGGCTGTGGGCTGAAGGACCGCGATCAGGCCGGCATGCACGGGCACGGCGTGGCGGGCGAGCGATGCGCCGGCAGAGGCGTTATTCATGGCGCAGCCTCCAGCTCATACCCCAGGCGTAGAGCGCAACGAGCCCCATGATATCGAGCAGCAGACCAAAGAGCAGAAACAGGACGGGCAAGGCGATAAGACCGAGGCCGTTTATCACGAACGCCTGGAGGCAGAACTGACAGGGCAGGATGAGGGCAAGCCATGTCAAGGCCAATAACGTAAGGGCGACCTTCTTGCCCAGACCGAAGTCGAGCGGGTAATAGATCACCATGAGCATGAACGGGGTCATGAACATGAGGGTGAGGCCCATGAGCAGCATCGACTGGATGTAGCCTGGAATCACATAGGGGAAAGGCGCGAGCAGGGGTGTAAACCCGGCGGCGCCGACGACAAATACCACCGCCAGGGTAAAGAGCGCGAGCGACAGTGGGAGGTGGCGGCGACGCAGGAGCACGGCCAAGAGCAGCGTGACGCCCACCAGCACCGCGCTTGTCATCCAGGCGGCGCGCGAAGGGCCGCTTGCGCCGAGGTCGGGGACCGGGACCGGGAGGCTTACCCCCCATGGTAAGGCATAAGGCATGCGTATGACAGTCACCGCCGGCGCGACAGAGGCGCACCAGAACCGTTCGATGAAAGCCCACAGTGGGAGGATGAGCGGACGGATCGCCCAGGCCACGGCGAGCGCGAAGATCGGACCCAGCATCAGGGATAATGCCTGCCGTCCACGTTCATGGGGCATGATGCGTAGTCCCCTGTGGGTGGGAATGACACCGCCCCGCCAACCCGCGACACGCGCGTCATTACGCGACCCGGGTTCCTCGTCAAAAATGATAGAAGACACCGATGGATCCTCCGGTCTGCCGGTAATAGGGGCTTGCGAATCGCTCCACGAAGAGGTCCGTGCCCCAATTGGTCCCAAGCCACTGGCGCCAGGTAAGGGACGCGGTTTCGCTGCGAAAATCGACGAGCGCGACATGGGCGCCGATCGGGAGATAGGCCTCGGTCCCCCAGCCGTAACGCGCGGTCAGCTCGATCTGACCGCTATGGTCATAGCCGAAGGCCGCGAAGCTCCTTTGGGCCTCCACCGAACCAGGGTTGCTCGTGGCCCAATCATGCCCGGCCATCGCCACCCAGTAGTCCGGGAGGTAGGCGGTGAGATTCGTCCAGGCGCTGCGGTCATCATGGCCGTCGCGAAAGCGCATGCCGGTATAGCCGCCCGTGACTACCAGGCGCTTATCGGGCAGCGCCTTATAGGAAAGGCTGGCATCGACCCGGTCTTGCGGCACGACGTCGGAATTAGTGCTCGCGGCGAGGCCCAGATAGCCGTACCATCGCGGGGCGAAGGTCTGCGTGACGCCCACGACACCGTAGCTCTCCTCATAGCCGAACATGCGCCCGTGATCGGCCTCCCAATTCCAGATGGTGCTTGAGCCCTCGCCCCACACGCCCCTCGCGTAGAGACCCTCGAAGCGCCCGTAGCCCTGGGTCAAACGATAATACGAGCCGCCCATGCCAACCCATCCATGGGCGCAGGCGACACCGGGAAGCCAAATGGCCAGCAACGCGGCCAGGGCTCGCCAGTCGCCCCTTCGCCAAACGCTCATGACGCCACCGCGGCGCGCGCCTGGCCGTCGGCGGCGGTAGGCGGCGAGGCGCGCCGGCCCGCAGCCCACGCCTTTGTAAGGACCGCGGCGATACGCCGCCCGGCGGTCCCATCCCCAAACGGCGAGCGCGCCGGACGCATGGCCTCCCATTTGGCGTGCGAGCGATAGAGGCGCGCGACCTCCGCCTCCAGGCGCCCGGCATCGGCGCCCACCAGACGGCCGGCCCCGCACGAGAGGACCTCCGGACGCTCGGTCTGGCGGCGGGTGATCAGGACCGGGACCCGCGCAGTTACCGCCTCTTCCTGCAGCCCGCCGGAGTCGGTGACGAGCAGCCACGCGCCGCGCAGCACCCGCAGCATGTCGGGATAGGCCAGAGGACCCACAAGCCGCACGCGTGGGCGGACATCCGGCGCAAGCCCCTCCCATACCGCCCTCACGGCCGCCGCCACCTCGGGATTGGCATGAAGCGGCCAGAGTACGGACACATCCGCGAAGCGCTCAACGATGCGTCGCACGCCCCGGCCGATCTCTGCGATGCCCGTGCCCCAGTTCTCGCGGCGATGGGCGGTGACCACGATGAGGCGCGGCGCGCCGGATGCCTCGGGGGCGCGCGGCCCGAGGCGGCGATAGCCAAAGAGCGCGGCATCGACGACGGTATTACCGGTCATGGTGATGGCCTTGAGCGCTACGCCCTCGCGCCGCAAACAGGCGACCGCAAGCGGTGTCGGCGCGAAATGCCAGGTGGCGATGCGCGTGATGAGCCGACGGTTGAGCTCCTCGGGAAACGGTTCACCGCAATCGCCCGAGCGCAACCCCGCCTCGACGTGCGCCACGGGCACGCGATGATAGAAACCAAGGAGCGCGCCCGCTAGCGCGGTCGTGGTGTCGCCCTGGACTACGATGACATCGGGCCGCACGCGCGCGATCACCGGGTCGAGCGCATCAAGGAGCCGCGCATTCAATTCGGCGAGCCGCGGTCCACGCGGTCCCAGGCGCACGGTGGCAAATGGCCGCATCTCAAGAAACCGGTAGAGCGCCGACACCGCCAGCTCGTGTTGGCCGCTATGAACCAGGAAGGTCTGGCAGCCGTCGGCCTCGAGCGCATGAACGACACTCGCGCTCTTGATGATGTCCGGACGCGTGCCGGTCAATACCAAGACGCGCATCGCCCCATCCTCACGCGCGCGCCTTGGCGGCCCGCTACGGCCCCTGCGCGCGCCTTCCGCCCCCGCTGATTGACGAGACATGCCTCTATCCAAGATTCCTGTGGCCATGACCGGCCTCCTCTACGGGGGCTCGGCCTCCTCCCAAAATCCGTCAGAGCCCCTTCATGGCCCCGAGGATCGCCCCGACCTGCGCCGCGGAAAAACCGCCCGCGTGCGCAAAGCCGACGCTCAAGCTCATTTGATTCAGGACATTGTTGGCGCTCGACAGGACCTGCGCGCTCTGCCCAAGCCCCTGGGCCCCGAGCGTCTGCGAAATGACGCCCTGTCCCGGCACATTGATGGCCACGATCACCGAGTTCGGATTGAACACGATGCTGCCGTGGCCGCCTGCGCCCGTTACCGATAGATTCTGGGGACCCGAGGATTCCGACGATGGGGATCCATCGGGCCCACCGGCCGCCACGTTGATGACAGCGGTGTTCCTTATGACATTGCCGTCACCGGTGGTCTGGATACCCTGCCCGATGCCGGCGACACCCGAGATCGGATTGCCGGTTATCGTCCCGGTACCCGGGGAGCTGGCGCCCCCCGTACCGCTGCTCTCGGTCGAGAAACTGCCCACGGAGAGATGCGGGTGGCCATGGCCATCGACGCCGAGACTGACGTTGGTGCCAACGGCAAGGCCCGAGCCGTTGGCCTGCGTCCAGCGGCTCACGATCTGCAGCCCGAAGTACACGACGCCCTCGGGGGCCACATAGCGCCCGCGCAAGCCCGACAGGGCGCGCGCCGATAACGGCGCGTGCCCGGCTATCAGGCTGACATCGCGTCCGCGCAGTGTTTCGGCGTGTGCCGCCGCCGTTGTTGCGCACAATGCCCCGGCGGCCATCAGCCGCGCCATGCCCTGAAGAACACGAATCCCCTGCCCGCTCGCGTCCATACCACTCCTTCGTACCCTGATCATCCAAGTTTCCTGGTTAGAAATCGGTCGCGGGAATGACACCGAACTCCCGCAGGTTACGTGTCTCGTTGCGTTCCACGGCCGTCATCAGGCCATGGACGCGTACTGCCCTAAGTCCCCGGCGCAGCGGCGTGTGCTTGTCGTAGTGCGGCCCCATGACAATGAACACCACGTCATCCCAATCCTTGACGAAGCGCCGCAGGGAAAGACTGCGGTTACCAAGCGCCGGGTCGGCGAGATAGGCGCGGCCATTGACCACCCCCTTCAACACCACGAAATGCTCATAGCCCTGGATATCGAGCAGCACCACCACCGGGACCCTGAGCTTCACGAGCAACGCCGGCGGCACCTTGTAGCCGGCCCCATGCAACCCCAGACGCGTCAGATAACGCGCCATATCCAACATCGAAAAACCCTTTTGCTGCACCACCTTGCGGTTGCTGACCTTGAGCATCCCGATGATCACCTGATTCTCGGTGAGATGCCGGCCGTAGGCGTAATCGGCCAAGGTCGCTATCGCCGCCGCCCCGCAGCTGTAGTCGGTGCGTTGCCGCACCACCGACCGAAACTTGAGGCCTTGCATGCTGGTGACGTGCGTGATGAGCGGCACGCCCCCGAATCCGTTGACAACCACCGTCCCCGCCCGCGCCAGCATCGGCAGGATCGCAAGCCCGAGCATCCAGAATCGAAGACGGTACGACATCATTCCACCCTTTTGAAAAAACAGGCGGGGGTTTGCACCCCCGCCCTTGCCGCGGACCCTTAGTCCGCGTCCGCTATGGTCAAGGTGTTACGCTGCATGTTGGCCGCACCGGCCGCGACATTCAGCCCGACATTGCCCGTGGCGTTCTGCATCACATGATTGCTCACGCCCGCGGTGTTGACCGTCGGGATGCGGGACGAGTAGTTGTCGCTGTCGCCATCACCCGTCGAGAAGCTCACCGGCGTGTCCGTGGCGATCGCGCCCATCGACACCTGCGACACCCGGCTCATCGCCGAGGCGTTGCTGCCGGCCTGGTTGAAGGCATAGGCGAGGTCGTTGCTCTGCATGTTTTGCATACCCGCCGCCACGTTCGCGCCGATGTTGCCCGAGGCGTTCTGGAGGACGTGATTGGTCACGCTCGCGGCGTTGGTCGCGCCCTTGTCCATGGCCATCGAGTAAGGCCCGGAGCTCTGCATGCCGCTGATCACGGCCGTGGCCGGACCCCCGGTGTTGTCGCCGTCCATGTCGCCGTTACCCGTGCCCCAACCATAGGCGAGCGCGGTGTTGTTGGCCTGCACGTTCTGCAGGCCCGAGGCCACGTTCACGCCGACGTTGCCCGTGGCGTTCTGCAAGACGTGATCCGACAGCGAGGCGGTCATGGCACCCATCTTGTCGAATGCGACAGACGGCAGATAGAGCGCCATGTTGCTCGCCTGGTTGTCGGCGATGGCGGCGGTGGCGGTCGTGGTGCTCGCCACCGGGCCTGCGGCATAGGCGATCGAGAGGTTGTTGGCCTGCTCGTTCCACGCGCCGGCGGCGACATTGGCCCCCACATTGCCGGAGGCATTCTGCAGGACCTTATCGTTCAGGTAGGCGTTGTTGTAGCCCCACTTCGTGAACGACAGGCGCGCGCTGTTACCGTGGAAGCCCTCGGTCCCCTGGTCGTTGTCGATGGCCGCGGTGGCAAGCTTGCCGGCGTTGTTGTCGGTCGCGGCCAGCCCATTGGCCTGCATGTTGTCGGCCCCGGCGGCGACGTTCACATTCACATTGCCGGTGGCGTTTTGCAGGACATGATTGGTGATGGCGGCATCGTCATCGCCATAGAGGCTCAGGGAGCCGCCAAACGGCCCGGCATTCTGGTTATTCGCCAGGCTTGAGTTGGCCACGCCGCCCGAGCTGGTCGACATGTTCATGGCCACTGCCACGTTGTTGGCCTGCATGTTCTGGGTGCCGGCCGCGGCATTCACGCCGATGTTGCCGGAGGCCTTCTGCAGGACATGGTTCGAGAGCGTCGCGTCGTTGTCGGAGCCGATATTGAGGCTGCCGGCGACCATGCCGCCGTTCTGGCTATTGGCGACCCGCGCGATGCTGGACCCGGTGGTGGCGGTCGGCGAGTACGGGTAGACGGCGTTGGCGTCCGCAAGAGACAGGCTATTTTCCTGCATGTTCTGCTCGCCCGCCGCCACGTTGGCGCCGATATTGCCGGAGGCGTTTTGCAGGACGTGGTTCGAGAGCGTCGCGTCGTTGTCGGCGTTCATGGTCATGGTGCCCACGAGGCCCGCGAGCTGCAGGCTGCCGGCCCCGGCATAGGCATCGAGACCGCCCTGGTTGAAGGATACCGCGAGGTTGTTGCCCTGCATGTTGGCATCGCCGGCGGCGATATTGGCGCCGATGTTGCCCGAGGCGTTCTGCAGGACGTGGTTCGAGAGGCTCGCCGTGTCGTTATTGTCCCCGGCCAAGGCCAAGGCGAACGGGCCGGAGAGCTGGGCGCTTTCGATCGTGGCCGAGGCCTGGCCGCTCGGCAACACGCCCAGGGCGTGGCTCAGGGCGGCGTTGTTGGCCTGCATGTTGTCGGCACCGGCGGCGACATTCAGGCCGATATTACCGGTGGCGTTCTGCAGGACATGGTTCGAGGCCGAGGCGCTGTTGGTGACATCCTTCGACAGGCTCAATGAGAAGATGTTGCCCCACTGCGTATTCTCGACCAAGGATGAGGCGCTGGTCTTCTTGGTGAGCGCGCCGTCGGCAAGCGCGACGTCGGTGTTGTTGACCTGCATGTTGCCGTTGCCGCCGGCGATATTCACGCCGATGTTGCCCTTGGCGTTTTGCAGGACGTGCCGGTTGATCGTGGCGCTATTGCTCGAGCCGTTGGTGAAATCGAAGGATCCGGCGGCCATCTGACTGCTGCTTGCAGTCGCCTGGGCCTGCCCGGTCGTCTTGGCCACGACCACGGGGGCGACCAGGGCCATGCCCACGGCCGCCACTATGGTACGAAGTTTCCACTGAGTTGCCATACACCTCTCCTTTACGAGTTAATGGAATAACGACTTTGTATCAAGCCGGCCCTGCACCCCTTTAACGCATGCCCGCGGATAGGTTGAGCGTGACGCTATTGCTCAAGCTGTTGCCCGAGCCCGCAGCCTGGCTCACCTGCGCGATCCCGGTGACGCCCTTCAAGGCGTTATCAGCGACCGTTACCGTGCGCCGGCCCGCCGTGGAGGCCGACAGACGGGTGTGATTGATCTGGTGGATGGGCGGCGCGATGTGCGTCAGCTGATCGAGGCTCAAGGGCTGGAGCGAGCGCGCGATGGTAACGCGATTGGCCTCGAGGTTATTGCTGCCGGCCGCCTGGTTCACGTTCAGTATCCCCGCGAAACGCGCGAACGCCTGGCCGCCTATGCGCGCGGAGTCCGCGCCCACGCCGGAGACCGAGCCGCTCAGGCGCTGATGAATCCTCGCCACCGCGGGACCGCCGTTGGCGATGGCGTCACTGTTGGCCTGGACATTGCCATGACCCGCCGCCTCATTGACCGTGGCGATACCCTTGCCGCCGGCGAGTACGGAACCCGCCAGCGAGGCGGCATTGACGACGGTCGGGGGATCCGCCGCCATGACCTTGACCGCCGCCAACAGCGGGACCACGGAGACCACGACGACAAGGACAGCGCGCTTCATTTTTGGATTACCCATTCGATAACGACTCGCCGGCGGCGCCTTGATGCGCGCCGCCGCCCCGTACGCCGGACATCATTAACAAGAACCGTGCCAGCAGCCTGATCCGTTCTCTAACAGGCTGATCCGTATGAGTTTTGCGGGATATGTGGGGTGGCACCCGAGGGACTCCCGGGAAGCGGACGCGGCGCTAGTGTAAGCCTGGCACGGGAAAAACCCGGGGGTTGCGATGGAGTGCTATGCGGGTGTTACGTCCATGAAACATCCCAAAAGGGGTACGCGATCGCATAAACCCTGGGGAATGACCGTGGGACGGGTCGCTTAAGGTGAGCGCGACATGTAAGGGCCACGATACATGGGCGCGGGATCGCCCGTTGTGAGGCTAAGCGGGCGGCCAGGCAAGCTCGACTACGACCGGGGCATGATCCGAGGGCCGCGGGTGGGCGCGCGCCTTACGATCCACGTAACCCCGCACGAAGGTCGCGGCCAGCGGCGGACCGAGAAGGATGTGATCGATGCGCAGGCCTTGATCGCGCCGGAACGCCGCCGCGCGGTAATCCCACCAGCTAAAACCGCGGCCCTCGCCGGCCAAGCTCCCGAGCGCATCCGTAAGCCCCGTGTCGATCAAGGCCCGGAAGGCCGCCCGCTCGGGTGCGCTCACGAGCACTGAACCCTCCCAGACCGCCGGGTCGTAGACATCCCGGTCCTCGGGGGCGATATTGAAGTCGCCGGCCAGGACCAGGGCCGGGTTTTGCGCAAGCCAGACCCGGCTCTGCCCCTTAAGGGCCGCGAGCCAACCGAGCTTGTAAGGGTAGCGGGGCGAATCGACGGCGGTGCCGTTGGGGACATAGAGGCTCGCCACGCGCAGGCCCTGGAAGGTGGCCGCCAAGGCGCGACATTGCTCGTCTGCGAAATCCGCCAGACCGCAGGTGATGTCGCTGAGCGGCCCGCGCGCGGCAATGGCAACACCGTTATAGGTGCGCTGGCCATGGAAGACCACCTCGTAGCCGCGCGCCATGAACGTCGGGATCGGGAAGTCCGCATCCTGCACCTTGGTCTCCTGCAGGCACAGGATATCCGGCGCGACGTCGTCCAGCCACGCCTCGACTTGCGCCAGACGCACGCGCAGGGAATTGACGTTCCAGGTGGCGATCTTCATGCCGCGAGGCCCGCGCCAGCGCCGCGTGCCGCACGCCTACGCCGCGCGCACGGGCCCACCACTAATCCTTGGGGGCCTTGAGGTAACCGGCGGCCGTGAGTTCGTTTTTCAGGGCCGAAGGGATATAGCCGACCAGGACCTGCTTGCCGACCATGATCGTGGGCACCGTCGTCGATCCGGTCTTGTTCTTCATGTCCCGCAGGACGGATTGCCCGCGCGACACGTCCACCGCCCGAAACGGCACCCCGCGACGGTGTAGATAGGCGCTCACCTGCCGGCAGGGCGCGCAATGCGGCGCCCTATACAAAACCACGGGGTGCATGGCGCTCACCGCCTTGCGCACCGCCGAAGGCGAGGCGTGGTTGCGCATATGCATCACCCGCACGTGAGCCGCGGAGGACGGTGGCGGGGTGTTTTGGTAGGTGACGACCCCATTCGGGCCTACCCAGCGATACAAGGTGGCGGCATGCGCCGCCCCCACGAGCATTACCGTGCCCATAGCCGCCATCCAACGCGTCATGCGCTCCCCTCCGTTTCGTAAAGTCCGCTCTGTTTGAGCAGCGCGTCTATGCACGGCGCGCGGCCCCGGAAGCGCGCGAACAGGTCACGCGGATCGGCCTCGCCTCCCCGCTCCAGGATATTGTGGAGGAACGCCAGGCCCGTCGCGCGATCGAACACACCGCGCTCCTCGAAGGGGCCGAAGGCGTCGGCCGACAACACCTCCGCCCATTTGTAACTATAGTAGCCCGCCGCATAACCGCCGGCAAAGATATGAGTGAAGCTGTTCTCGAAGCGGTTGAAGGCCGGCGGCTTCAGGACCGCCACCTCGTCGCGCACGGCCTCGAGCAGTGCATGGACGGATCCGGCGGCCGGATCGAAACCGGCATGCAGGCGGATATCGAACAGCGCGAACTCCACCTGACGCAGCATCTGCAGGGCGGCCTGGAAGGTGCGCGCCGAACGCAGCCGCGCAAAGAGATCGCCGGGGACCGGCGCGCCGGTTCGGTAGTGGCCGCCGATGAGGTCGATGACGTCGCGCTCCCAGCAGAAGTTTTCCATGAACTGACTGGGGAGTTCGACCGCATCCCAGGGCACGCCGTTGATCCCCGACACCGCCGGCTCGTCGACCTGGGTGAGCATGTGGTGGAGGCCGTGGCCGAACTCGTGGAACAGGGTCTCGACCTCGTCGTGACGCAACAAGGAGGGGTGGTCGGCGGCCGGGGCCGCGAAGTTGCATGTGAGATAAGCAACCGGCAGGCTCGGCGTAGGGTGGCGCTGACGCACGCAGCACTCATCCATCCATGCCCCTCCGCGCTTACGCTCGCGCGCGTAGAGATCCAGGTAGAACTGCGCGCGCGCCGCACCATCGGGATCCGTGATTTCGTAGAAGAGCACGTCCGGATGCCAGACCTCGATGTCCCGACGCTCGCGGATGCGCACGTCATAGAGACGCTCGGTGAGGGTGAAAAGCCCCTCGAGCACCCGCGGCAGGGGGAAGTAAGGACGCAGATCCTCCTCCGAGAACTGGTAGCGCCGCTCCTTCAGCCGCTCGCTATAGTAAGCCGTATCCCAGGCCTCCAGCGAGATTCCGTCGGCCTGCGCCATGGCCTTCAGGTCCGCGAGTTCCTTCAAGGCCGCCGGCCGTGCCCGTCGGGCGAGATCAGTGAGAAAGGTCTCGACCTCGGCGGCATCGCGCGCCATCTTGGTCGCCAGCGAATAATCGGCGTAATGGGGATAGCCTAAGAGTGCCGCCGCCTCTTTACGCAACACCAGGATCTCGTCGGCCAGGGCGGTGTTGTCGTAACGCCCGCCCGCGGCCTGCGAGGCCCTCGTGACATAGGCCTCGTAGAGCTGCCGGCGCAGCGCGCGGTCCTGGGCGTAGGTCATGACCGGCACATAGCTTGGGGCCTGCAACGTGAGCAGGAAGCCGTCGCGCCCCCGCCTCTGCGCCTCGGCGCGCGCCTGCGCGAGCACCGAGGCCGGAATGCCCTGGAGCCGCGCCTCATCCTCGATGACCAGACTGAAGGCGTCGGTGGCGTCCAAAACATTCTGCTCGAAGCGGCTCGCAAGCTCGGAGAGCCGCTCCTGAATGGCCTTAAACCGCGCCTTGGGGGCATCCGGCAGGGCCACGCCCGACAGGCGCATGTCGCGCAGGGCGTTCGTCACGACCTTGCGGCGGGCCTCGCTCAGACCCGCGAAGTCCGGCCCGTCGGCGACCGCCTGATAGGCGCGGTAGACGCGCTCGTCCTGGGCATAGCCGGTCTGGTAGCTCGTCAGGCGGCCCAAACCGGCATTGTAAGCCTCGCGCAATGCCGCGCTGTCCGCCACGGCATTCAAATGCGCCACGGGCGACCAGAAGCGCTTGAGGCGCGCCTCCGCCGCCTCGAGCGGGCCTACCGCATCCTCCCAACCGGGCCGGGGCTCGCGGGACAGGCGCGCCTCGACCGTCGCGCGCGTCTCGTCGAGCATGGCATCGAGAGCCGGCGTGATCTGACTCGGCTCTATGTGGGCGAATCTCGGGAGGCCGTCGAGATCCAGCAGGGGATTGTCGTTCGCCATCGGTGGTCCCTGAATGATATCGGGGCTACTCTATCACGACCCGCCACACCCTCGAATCCTTCCGCCCCGCACAACACCCGAAGCCGGCTAACGCGCGTCCACCTCGGCACGCAATTGCTCGAGCACGGGGAGCGTGGGCGGGCGCGCGCCGTGCCATAGCCAAAACGACTCGGCCGCCTGCTCGACAAGCATGCCGAGACCGTCCGCCACTTCGCGAGCACCATGGGCACGGGCATGAGACAAGAAGGCCCGGGCCTTGGGACCGTACATCAGGTCGTAGACGATGGCCCCCTCGAAGAACACACCGGGAAGCGCGGGCAAGACCCCGGAAAGGCCGGCGGCCGTGGCATTGATCACGACATCGAAGGGTGACGCGCCCCCGACGCCGGTGTCCGCGACGCCCGCCCGCGCATCGCGGCATGAGGCAACCAGATCCCGGGCCCGTTTAGGGGTGCGATTGAAGATGGCGAGGTGGGCAATGCCCGCATCCAGCAAGGGGCCCGCGATTCCCTGGGCGGCGCCCCCCGCCCCCACCAGCAAGACCCGGTGACCCCGCAAGCGCCAGCCGTGATTCACGGTGAGGTCGCGGATGAGACCCAGGCCGTCGGTATTGTCCCCGACCCACGCCCCATTCTCCCATGACAGCGTATTGACGGCGTGCGCGCGGGTCGCCTCCGCCGAGGCACGCATGGCCAGGGCGAAGGCCTCGCCCTTCAAGGGTACGGTGATATTCGCCCCGCGCCCGCCGTCGGCGGCGAACGCCGCCAGCGCCCGCGCAAGCGCGCCGGGATGGACCTCCCGGCGCTCATAGCGCACGAGGCGGCCGGTCAGGGCGCCAAAGGCCTCGTGAATACGGGGGGACAGGCTGTGGTCTATGGGGTGGCCGAGCACGGCATAGAGGCTCATGCCACGAGAAGATAGCCGAGAAAGGCGGCGTAGAGAAGGCCGCCCGCCGCTATGTGGTAAGGACGGATCGTGGTCGCGCCTCGCAGACGCAGGCGCAGCATGCCGGCGCCGGCCATCGTGATCAGCATGGTGACGAGCAAAAGCGCGCTCGGGCGCCACGGCGTGAGCGTAAGCCCCAGGGCCGGTAACAGACTGCCCTGAAAGACGAGCGCGCCGGTGATGTTGCCAAACGCCAGGGTATCCTGGCGACGCCTGACCCACAAAACGCTATTGATCTTCTCGGGAAGCTCGGTGGCGATCGGCACGATGACGAGCGCCAGCACGAGCACCGGGACATCAAGCAGCCGGCCCAGCCCCTCGATACCCACCACGAAGCCCTGGGCGCCGGCGAGGATGCCGGCCAGACCCAACAGTAACTGGATATAGCGCAGGCCGGGCAGACGCTTCAGTACCCGCCGCGCCAGGTGCAGGCGGGCGTGGGCGGCGGTCTCGTGACCGGCGGCCACGAGCGCGCGGGAGGCGCGCAGCGTCGCCGTCACATAGCCGATATAACCGGCCACCAGGATCGTGGCCAACGCGTGCCGCCACAGACCCCCAGGGAGAAAAAGCCCCCCCAGGGCCAGCGCGAAGAGCGCCAGGAACCAGTCGAGATCGCGCTTAAGCCCCGCGCGTTCCGGGGTGAGTGCGGCCGCCGGCCCGCGGCTTTGCCAAGCGGCGGCGCCCATGACACCCATCGTCAGGGTCGAGAGCATGAGGGGCGCGCCGAGTACCGCCCCCACCGCCAAGCGCTCGCCGGCCCCGGGATGCAGGGAGCCGAGCAGGGGTACGGCGGTCTCCGGCAGGGCGGTGCCCACAGCCGCGAACAGTGATCCGGTCACGCCCTCCGATACCCCGAATGCCGCCCCCACATGCTCGATCGCATTCGTGAAAAGCTCGGCGCCGGCAAGAATGACCGGCAAGGCCACGAGCAGGAGGGCGAGCGCGATCACGGGGACCGCCGTCAGTGCGGCGCGTCGAGGGCCTTCTCCATTCCCGGAGGCACGGTCTCGGCGAACGAGCCGCGCGTACTGATGCCCGCGAGCCAGCGCGCAAGCCGCGGGTGCTTGCTGCGCCAGTCGTGCGGATAACGAAAATCGATATATTCGAGCGCCAGCGCCAACCCGAGATCGGCGATACTAAAACGCTCGTCCACGAGATAGGCATCACCCCGATCGGCCTTGTCCGCCCAGGCGAGCGCGCGCGCGATCCTGTCCTCTTGGCGGATGATGAAGTCCCGTGATTTCTCGGCGGCCGGACGCCTGTCTTCCAGGAGACGGGCGACCGTGGCATCGACCACGCCGATGCCGAGTGTGTTCCACAACAAAGCATGCAGGCGCTCGGACGGTGCAGCGGGGATCAATCGCTCGGGCGTGAGGGTATCGATATACTCGATGAGCAACGCCGAGTCGAACAAGACCCGGCCATCGTCGGTCTCCAGGACCGGGACCTTGCCGAGCGGGTTCAACGCCACGATGCGGTTGCCGGCATCATGCGGACTCTCCTGGATCCATTCGAAACGGATGTTCTTTTCCCGCAGGGCGATGCGCACCTTGCGCACGTAAGGCGACGTAGCATGACCATAGAGCTTCACAAAGACCTCCCGAGATAGGCGGCGACCAGGCCCACGAAGACGCTGCCGCCGAACCAGTTGTTGTTGAGAAAGGCCCGAAAGCAGTCCATGGGCCGGCGGTCGCGCAACAGACTCTGCTCATAGAGCGCGAACCCCAGGGCAAGCCCCAGGCCGCCATCGTACACGAGCCCCAGGTGCGCCATAACTCCGACCCGATACAAAAGCCCCAAGGCGACCGCGTGATTCAAGGCCACCATGGCCCGGTCCCAGCGCCCGAACAGGATGGCGCTCGATTTGACGCCGATCTTCAGGTCGTCGTCGCGATCGGCCATGGCGTAGGCGGTATCATAGGCCACGGTCCACGCGATGTTGGCAGCAAAGAGCACCCACGCAAGACGTGGGATGTGCCCGGTCTGGGCGGCGAAGGCCATGGGGATACCCCAGCCGAAGGCAAGCCCCAGATAGACCTGCGGGAGGTGCGTGAAGCGCTTGAGGAAGGGATACGTGGCAGCGAGCGCCACCGCCACGACCGAGAGCTCGATCGTGTAGGTATTGAGCCAGAAGGCGAGCATGGCCGCCAGGAGACAGAGCCCAAAGAACAGGGTGAGCGCGGCCCTGGGGCTCACCTCGCCCGCGGCGATCGGCCGGTCTTGCGTGCGCCAGACGTGCGGGTCGAAGTCACGGTCCGCATAGTCGTTGATGACGCAGCCCGCCGAACGCATGAGGAGCACGCCCGCGACAAATACGGCGACCAGGACGGGCCTCGGATGTCCCTGGCCCGCGATCCACAGGGCCCAGAGCGTCGGCCACATCAAGAGCAGGCTGCCGATCGGCCGGTGCAGCCGCATGAGGCGCACATAGGCCCCCAATCGCGCCCGCCCGCTCGCTCGAACCGCCCCCTCGCCCTTTGCCGCCATCATCCGCCCCTACGCCCGCGCCATGACCGGGTCTTGAAAACGTCGCATTGTAGCGCACTGCGCCCCCGCGAGACTCCAGGCCGTCGCGAGCCTCGGGCCTGCGCCGAGGCAGCTCACGGCGGCGGCACGCTCCGCGAGACCCAGAGACGGACTCATCACCTCAACGCCCCTGCGGCGCACCAAATACGAACTGCTACACGTGGCGCGCGTCGAGCTTGCTCATGAAGCCGCATCCCTCCTTGGTGTGTCGGCGGGTTTCCTGCAGAACTGGCGAGCGCCTACCGCGCTTGGTAGGATTGGTCAATCCTGGCTAACGAGATTCAGCGTCGGCAAATGGTAACGGCAAGACGATGACTTACCCGGAAGACGAAATCCTGACGCTCGACGAAGTCGCCGCATACCTCAAAGCCGGAAAACGGACAGTCTATCGCTTGGCCCAGAAGGGAGAAATTCCAGCGTTCAAGCTCGGGGGCACGTGGCGCTTTCGCCGCTCCGAACTGAATCGCTGGATCGCCGAGAGCATAAATAGGCAAAAGTCGGAGGCGGTGTGAACGTGGGTCAAAACAGCGCTGCGAAGGAAAGGGTTTGGTTCATGGCAATAACAGAAAACCAAATCGACCGAGATCTCATTGCCGCACTGAAAGATCTCAAATACACCTACTGCCCCGATATCCATGATCGTGCCGTGCTGGAGGCGAGCTTTCGCGAAAAGCTCGAGGCCCTCAACCGCGTTCGCTTGATCGACAGCAAATTCCAGCACCTGCTTGACAGCGTCATTACGCCTGATGTGTACAACACCACCCAGACGCTGCGCGACATCAACAGCTTCGAGCGCGACGACGACACGCCGCTGAACTACGCCCTCGTCAATATCCGCGACTGGTGTAAGAACCACTTCGAGATGGTCAGTCAGTTGCGCATCAGCACCGACTCTGATCGCTTCAAGGCCAAGAAGAAGACGCGCGAACTTGCCGGCATTGGGGCGCGGCATGGCCTAGGGGCTTCCGCGCCGCAAACCTTTGTCGATGAAGTGCTGCGCCGCCGTATCTTCGGCGGCGAAGCCCTGAGCGATCCGATGGCCCCGCTGGCCCCCTTGGGCCTGGGCTGGAAGGCACGCATCGAGAAGGAACTGGCGCCGGTGGAAAACCTGACACCGCTGCTGCACAAACCGGCGCAGGGGTACGAGATTGCCGGGCTGTCGGCGTATGAGGAGGGACGATGACGGATGACCTGCAACCCCAGCAATCAGGGGCGCGCACTAACGTTTTCGTCGAAGGGGCACAATGGGTTCGCGCCGACTTTCATCTGCACACCCGCGCAGACCGCGAATTCAAATACGCAGGCGACGACAACTATTACAACAGCAACTACGTGGCAGCGCTAGAGAAAGCGCAAATCCGACTGGGGGTCATCACCAATCACAATAAGTTCGACTTTGAAGAGTTCAAAACACTACGCAAGACAGCCCAAAAGAAAGGCATTGCGCTGCTGCCGGGCGTTGAGCTGTCCGTCAACGATGGGGCCAATGGCATCCACACGCTGGTTGTGTTCTCCGGCGCGTGGATTGATGGGCACAACCACATCAGCCCATTCCTGACCAGCGCGTTCGAAGGTAAAGCACCGGCAGAGTATGAACAGGAGAACGGGCGCACCTCCTGGTCGCTCCTGGAGACGATCAAGAAGCTGGAAAACTATCACCGCGACTTTTTCCTCGTCTTCGCCCATGTGGAAGCACCCAGTGGGCTGTGGGCCGAGCTGAATGGCGGCCGCCTTTCCGAGCTGGGGCAAAACGAGTTTTTTCGGCGCAGGGCCCTGGGCTTCCAAAAGGTACGCACTCGCGATGGTATGGGCAAAGATAAGCCCAGCCGCGCCAAGGTTCAGGACTGGCTGCAAAACTGGTATCCCGCCGAGCTTGAAGGCAGCGACCCCAAGGGCATCGACGAAATCGGTTGCGGCAAGACCTGCTATTTAAAGCTGGGCGAATTGTCTTTCGAGGCTGTCAAGTTTGCCTTGAGCGATCCAGCTTCGCGCGTTGCGTCGGAGCCGCCCAAGCACCAGGCATCCCATATTCGCAGCATCCACTTCGATGGCGGCATCCTTGACGGGCAGACGCTGCATTTTTCCCCCGAACTCAATACGCTCATCGGCATCCGTGGCAGCGGCAAGTCATCCATCCTGGAGGCAGTGCGCTACGCCCTCGACATTCCACGGGGCGAGAAGGCACAAGATATCAGGTACAAAGATGAGTTGATCCGCCACACCCTGGGCAGCGGCGGCAAAGTGACGCTGACGGCCAGCGATGTGTACGGGCAAGAATTCACGATCTCCCGCATCTTCCGCGAAGCACCCAACGTCTACCTGGACGACAAGTTGCAGCCAGGCGTATCGATCCGGGAAACCGTACTGCGCCGCCCGATCTACTTCGGGCAAAAAGACCTCTCCAGCACCGGCGAAGGTTTCGAGACCGATCTGGTGGAAAAGCTGGTCGGCGAAAAGCTTCGTGTCCTGCGCGATGACATCGAGGACCAGCGCCTGCGCGTGCGCGAAGCCACCCAGCGCTGGCTGAAACTCAGCAACGCCGCCGAACTCAAGCGCGACTTCGAGATCCAACTCACCGATGCCAACTTCCGTCTGAAGAAGTTCGAGGAGTACGGTGTCGCCGACAAGCTGCAGAAGCGCCTGGGCTTCCAGCAGGACGCCGCTGCGCTAATGCGCATGAAAGAGCGGGCAGACAACTTCATCCTTGCCTTGGGCAGCCTGCTCGCCGGGCACGAGGACGAGTTGCGCAACGCGACGAGCTATGTGTCCCGGCAGAACTCGGAATTCTTCTCTGCGTACTACGCCGAGTTTTCCGATCTCATTGCAAAGGTCGATCAGCTCAAGCAGATCGAGCAAGAGGCGCGCGCCATTGTGGCTCGCCTCAAGACCAAACAGGGCGAGTTTGAAGGTGTAAGCAAGAGTCTCCAGGAAGAGTTCGCACAAGTCGAGCGGCAGCTGGCCCAGGAACTCAAGCAAACCGGCATGACCGCTATCCAACCGGACGACTTCCTGGTCCAGCAACAGCGCAAAACAAAAGCTGAGCAAATGTTGGAGGCGCTGACCAAGCAGGAGTCACAGCAGGCTAGTATCCGCGATGCGTTATTTGACGAGATCGGCAAGCTAAACGACCTTTGGCTGCGCGAGTTCAACACCGTCAAGGCGGAACTGGACCGCGTGAATGCCAGCCACACTGCTCTGCAGATCGAAGCTGACTTCAAAGGCGACAAGGGAGCCGCCATAAACTTCATGCAGCAGCTTTTCAAAGGCAGCAACATCCGCGAAGCCACGCTGCGAGCGGTCATGGAGGACTACGCCGATTTCGGCGGGCTGTTGCGTGCCCTGCCGGGACCTTTGGCCAAGGCAGGCAGTACTCCCGAGGTCTTTGAGAAGACCTTCATGCAGAACCTGGCCGAGTTCGTCACTTGGCAGGTGCCCAACCGGTTCATCATCCGCTATCGCGGCAAGGAGCTGAAGCACCATTCACTCGGGCAACGTGCTTCGGCACTACTGCTGTACGTGCTCAGCCAACGACAGAACGACGTGATCATCATCGACCAGCCAGAAGACGATCTGGACAACCAGACTATCTACGACGATGTGATCAAGCTGCTGCGTAACATGAAACCTCACACCCAATTCATCTTTGCCACCCACAACGCCAATTTCCCAGTGCTGGGTGACGCCGAGCAGGTGCACGCCTGCCAGTACCAGGACGAAAAGGTCGCCACGCAAAGCGGCAGCATCGACGCCCGCGTGGTGCACGAAGCCATCATCAGCATCATGGAAGGTGGCCGGGAAGCCTTCAACCGTCGTAAAGAGGTTTACAACCTATGGAAACCACAGAGCTGATCGACATCCTCAGTCGAGGCGAGGACAGCCGCCATCAGTTCAAGGCGGACGTCACCAATGCCGATGCCTTGGCGGGGGAGATCGTTGCTTTCAGCAACACCGCAGGCGGGCGCATCTTTATCGGCGTGAACGACGATGGCTCGGTGCGCGGTCTATCAGGTGCCGACGTGGCCCGCCTCAATCAGCTTGTCGCCAACGCGGCATCGCAGAACGTGCGCCCAGCTGTGAATCCGCTTACCGATAACGTGCCACACCCAGCGGGCACGGTTATCGTGGTCTCCATTCCTGAGGGCATCAGCAAGCCTTACATGGACAGAAACGGCGCTATCTGGGTGAAGTCGGGCCCAGACAAGCGTCGGGCCACCTCGCGCGAGGAACTGCAACGCCTGTTCCAGCAGGCAGGCTTGGTCCATGCCGACGAAACACCCGTGGCCGGCCTGGGCTCGGGCGATGTGGACCTACCCTACTTCGAAGCCTTCTTCGAGCAGCAATTCGGCGAGCCGCTCGCCCAGCATCAGCAGCCACTGCCCCAGTTGCTGACCAACATGAACCTCTTGAGCCAGGGGCATCTCAATGTCGCCGGAGCGCTGTTGTTCGCCAAGACACCGCACTACGCGCTGCCCGCCTTCATCATCAAGGCGGTGGCCTTCGTCGGCAACGAGATTGAGGGCGAGCGCTACATCGACAGCCGGGACATCACCGGCAAGCTCGCCGATGTGTTTCAGCAAACACTGGGCTTCATCAGCGCCAACACCCGCGCCCTGCAAGGGGATCAGGGCATCAACACCGTGGGCCGCCCCGAAGTGCCCCGCATCGTCTGGGAAGAGCTGGTCGCCAACGCGCTCATTCACCGTGATTACTTCATCAACGCCCCGGTGCGTGTGCTGGTGTTTGCGGATCGAGTCGAGATCGTAAGCCCCGGACACCTACCCAACAATCTGACGATCGAGAACGTCAAAACCGGCAACTCCAATATGCGTAATCCTGTCTTGGCTTCATTTGCCGCCAAGCTCCTCCCTTATCGCGGGCTGGGCAGCGGCCTGCTGCGTGCCTGGCCTGACATCGAGCTCATCGACGACCGCGCCGGCAATCTCTTCAAGGTCATCGTAGCGCGGCCCGATGTGCTACCAGCGGCAGCATCGGTTGCCATGAATGCGGAGCGCGCCGAATGAGCGGAAACGACAAGCGCCCATTGGTGCCACGGTTGCGGTTTCCGGAGTTTCGGGAGGCTGGGGTATGGATTACGAAGAAACTGAAAGGCGCTTGCGGCGCGAATCCGCGAACCCTGAACTTCCGGAGAGGTTTGCATACATCGATTTGGAGTCCGTCGAGGCTGGGAAGCTAAAGGCACGCAAGATTTTTATTCCAGAACGCCGTCCGAACGATAACACGATGGCGACAGCGGCAGCCTTCAGCAGGGTGTTTGACCGATGGCGTAGAAAGTATTACTCTCAAAAGTAATACGCCGAACACACCCCCTATAAGGAGATCATCATGCGAATTACTAGCAAAGGCCAAGTCACCATCCCCGTCGACATCCGACTCAAAGCCGGCCTTCTGCCCAACACCGAAGTGGAGTTCGTTGTGCGCGGTCATACCGTCATCGTAAGGAAGGCCGAGAAGGCTCCGCGTCGCGGGCGCGAGCTTCTTGCGATCATGCGCGGCAAGGCCACCGCACGTCTTAGCACCGACGAAATCATGGCCTTGACCCGTGGCGCCTGAGGACGAATCCACTCATGGACGCCGTCCTGGTCGATAGCAACGTCATTCTGGATGTTGTGACCGAGGACCCCCAATGGTACGAATGGTCAGCCGCCCAGTTGGAGCGCCTGGCCGAACGGCACATACTTGCCATCAATCCCATCATCTACAGCGAAGTGTCTATCGGTTTTGACCGGATCGAGGATCTTGATCAAGCTGTGCCGGACGGGTTTTTCCGTCGCGACCCCCTGCCCTGGGAGGCGGGATTCCTTGCCGGAAAATGTTTTCTCCGATATCGCCACTCTGGAGGTCAACGCCGCTCGCCGCTTCCGGATTTTTACATCGGCGCGCATGCGGCGATCCATGAGATGGTGCTGTTGACCCGTGACGCCCAGCGGTACAAGACCTATTTCCCGAAGCTCGCGTTGATTGCCCCTTGAGTATCGCCGATCTTTACGCCCAGGGCGTTTGCGCGAATCGCGATCCCCAAAGAGGGCCCGAGGCCCTACAGAGCGCTTTTGCGAATACCCGTGCCACGACCCTTGCTGGACGGCAACCCGGACAGTCGCCACGGTCCTGACCGCTGAGCACGACCGCTGTATCTGAGGGCCCCAGAGAGACTGGTCTCATCGACCGGCCATGCCCACACAGGGACAGTCATCTATTGACCGGCCCGGCCTCAGGCGACAAGGGTTAAGCTTACAGCTGGGTCAACCCCCATCGGCTCAGGACCACAATTGAGGAGGCGGGTCATGACGAGGTTGATGGTCCCGCCTCGGCTCCACCCACCCTCCATGCGCCCGGGGGTCAAAGAACCGACCGGGCGCCCCGGATTGCGGGCACAGCCCTCGCAAGGCCCCGCCTCAAACCTTTGGGATGACGCTCGCCTATGGCTGGATGGCCTATGCCGACCCGAGTTCATGGCGCTCGCGCAGCCAGCGTTGGCGCAGGCCCAAGAGCAGGGTGGGATCGCCCTGGACCAATGTGGCGGCGGTCTTCGCCACGAGAGGCAAAAGCGCCTCGTCGCGGATGAGGTCGGCCACGCGAAAGCCCGGGAGGCCGGTCTGGCGGGCCCCGAAGACCTCACCCGCGCCGCGCAGCTCCAGGTCCCGCCGGGCGATGACAAAGCCGTCGTCGGTCTCGCGCAGGCAGGCGATACGCGCGCGTGCCATGTCGCCCAACGGCGGCTTGTAGAGCAGCACGCAGTGGCCGGGCAGGCCGCCACGCCCGATACGCCCGCGCAGCTGATGGAGTTGGGCAAGCCCCAGGCGCTCGGCATTCTCGATGACGAGCAGGCTCGCGGTCGGGACATCGACACCCACCTCGATCACGGTGGTGGCCACCAGCACCTGCACCGGGCCGCGCGCGAAATCCTCCATGGCGCGGTCCTTGTCGGCGGCCTTCATGCGTCCGTGGATGAGGCCCACATTGATCCCGGGCAGTGCGCGCGCAAGCTCGGCATGAAGGGCCGCGGCGGCCTTCAGGTCCTGCTCGCCCTCCTCGATCAGCGGGCATACCCAATAGGCCTTGGCACCGCCAAGGCACGCGGCGCGCACGCGCGCCACCACGTCGTCGCGGCGGGTCTCGGCCAGCGCCACGGTGGTGACCGGGGCCCGCCCCGGCGGGCGCTCATCGAGCACCGACAGATCGAGATCCGCGTAGATGCTTTGCGCGAGCGTGCGCGGGATGGGGGTGGCGCTCATGGCGAGCAGATGCGCGCGACGCGTGCCCGCCCGCCCCTTGGCGGTCAAGGCCTGGCGTTCGTGGACACCGAAGCGGTGCTGTTCATCGATGATCACAAGGCCCAGCCGCTCGAAGTCCACCCCCTCCTGAAACATCGCCTGGGTGCCGATGACAAGCCGCGTCTCGCGATCGCGCGCCCGGGCGCGGCGGGTCTCGGCGCTGGTGCCTAGCCGCATGAGGCCGAACGGCTCGATCCCCAAGGGCCGCAACCAGGCCCCGAAGGTCTCCATGTGCTGGCGCGCGAGGAGCTCCGTCGGGGCCATGATCGCGACCTGGAAACCGGCCTCGATGACGATAAGCGCGGCGCCCGCCGCCACCAGGGTCTTACCAGAACCGACGTCACCTTGCAGGATGCGACGCATGGGGCGGCCGCTTTCAAGATCGCGGCGGATCTCGCCAATCACGGTGGTCTGGGCGCTGGTCGGGGCAAAGGGCAGGGCCTCCAGGAACCGGGCCAGAAGTTGTCCGGGCACGCGGCACTTGGGGCCCGTGGCACGCCCCTTCGTGTGACGCAGGGTCAGGAGATGGGCGTGATGGGTCACGAGCTCCTCGAACGCCAGCATGGCGCGCGCCGGGCCGAGGTCGCATCCGGCGGGCGGGCCATGCAAAAGCCGCAGGGCCTCGCCGAGCGCGGGCCCGGGCGGGCACTGGGCCTTGGGAAGGTATTCCGTCAAGGTCGGCAAGGCGAGCGCGAGCGCCGCGCGTACCGCGCGCCGCAGGGCCTTCGTGCCAAGGCCCTCGGTGGCCGGATAGACCGGTGTCAGGACCGCCTCCCGCAAGGTCCCCTCGCCGAAACAACGGTATTCCGGGTGCACCATCTCCGGGCCCTGGGGACCCAGGCGCAACTCGCCATAGACGCTCACGCGCGTCCCGACACCAAGCTTGCGGCGCTGCGGCGGGGAGAAATGAAAAAAGCGCATAGCCATGCGCCCGCTGTCATCGGCGAGATCGCACACGAGCGCGGGACGCGCGCGGCCGACGATCGCCTGGGCCACGATCTCGCCTTCGATCAGCGCCGACTGCCCGATCGCCACCCGCCGTATGGGCAGGACGCGGGTGCGGTCCTCATAGCGCATGGGGAGATGGAACAGAAGGTCGCCCACGGTGCGGATCTCCAGGCGCGCGAGGCGCTCGGCCATCGCCGGCCCTATGCCCGCAAGCGCCGTGACCGGCCGTTCGCACGGGCGCGGAGCGGCCGCGCTAGCCGAGGTCGAGGATGGCATCCATCTCGACTAGGGCGCCGCGCGGCAGCGCCGCGACCCCGATCGCCGAGCGCGCCGGATAGGGGGGCTTGAAGCGCTCGGTCATGACCTCGTTTACCAGCGGGAAATGCGCAAGATCCGTGAGAAACACCGAGAGCTTGACGATATGGCGCAGTTCGCCGCCGGCCGCCACGATCACCGCCGCCAGGTTCTCGAACACCTGCACGATCTGGGCGCGCGGATCGTCCGATACGATTGCCATGGTCTTGGGGTCGAGCGGTATCTGCCCCGAGAGAAACACGAGCGACCCCGATCTCAGGGCCTGCGAATAGGTGCCGATCGCGCGCGGCGCGGCGTGGGTCTCGATGACACGAAAGGCCATGCTTATCCTCGTTTGCGGTTGATCCGGACCACTGCCTCCTGGGAGCGGATCCGGCGGATGATGCGCGCCAGGTGCACGCGGTTGTGGACCTCGATCACGAAGTCCATGGCGGTATCCTGGCCATCGCGCTCGTCGATCGATACCGTATCGATATTGGCGTCCATCTCGGACATGGCGGCGGCGACGGTCGCCAGCACCCCTCGGCGGTTCTTGACCTCCACGCGGATGGCCACCGGCCAAAACCCGTCTATGCCGCTCTCCCACTGGATGTCGATCCACTTCTCCGGATGCTTGCGATACTCGGCGACATTGGGGCAGTCCTCGGTATGCACGGTGATGCCGCGGCCGGCGGTGAGGAAACCGAGCACCGGGTCACCGGGGATGGGCCGGCAGCACTTGGCGTAATTCACCACCGCGCCCTCGGTCCCGCGGATCGCGATCGTGCCGGGCGCGCGCGACGGCACCAGCGACGGCGCCGGCACATCGGGCAGCAGCTGGCGCGCCACCACCGCCGCGATCCGCGTCCCGAGACCGATATCGGCGAGCACATCCGGCCAAGCCTTCATGTGCAAGGTCGACAGCAAGGCGTTCTTGGCCTCCTCGCTCACCTCGCCCGTGAAACCGAGCGATTGCAGGGCCTTTGCCAGAAACCGCTCGCCCAGGCTGATGGCCTCGTCGCGGCGCAGATTCTTCAGATAATTGCGGATGTGCGCCCGGGCCTTGCCGGTCACGACCGAATTCAGCCATGAGGGGTGCGGGGCGCTGTAGGCCGAGGTGATGACCTCGACATGGTCGCCGTTGCGCAGGACCGTGCGCATCGGCACCAGCTGGTGATTGATGCGCGCCCCGGCACAGCGCTTGCCGATGTCGGTATGGACCTCGTAGGCGAAGTCGATGACCGTGGCACCGCGCGGCAGCTTCTTGATGTCGCCGTTGGGGGTGAAGACATACACCTCGTCGGGAAACAGATCGATCTTCAGGTGCTCCAGAAACTCTTGCGGGTTGCCGGCCTGCTGCTGGGTCTCCATCAGGCCCTGCAGCCATTGCAGGGCGCGCTTTTGCATGCCGACATCGCCAGTCTTGTAGAGCCAGTGCGCAGCGACCCCGTTCTCGGCGACCCTGTGCATGTCCTCGGTGCGGATCTGTACCTCGATCAAGACCGCGAACGGCCCGAACACCACGGTGTGGAGCGATTGATAGCCATTGGTCTTGGGGATCGCGATATAGTCCTTGAACCGGCCCGGGATGGGTTTATAGAGATTATGGATCACGCCCAGCGCGCGATAGCAGGTGTCGGCCTTATCGACGACGATGCGAAACGCCAACAGGTCATAGACCTGTTCGAAGGACAGGCCCTTTTGGCGCATCTTGCTATAGATGCCATAGAGATTCTTCTCGCGTCCCGACACCTCGCCCGGCAGGCCCTCGCGCCGCAACTGCTCGACGATCGCCACGCGCACCTTGTCGACCAGGGCCTTGCGATTACCATGGCGCTTGCGCACCGCCTCCTGGAGGATCCGGTAACGCAGGGGATAGAGGATGGCGAAGGCCAGATCCTCGAGTTCCACCGACCAATTATGGAGACCCAGGCGATTGGCGATCGGCGCGTAGATGTCGAGCGTCTCGCGGGCGATGGCCTTCTGCCGGACCGGCGACAGGACCCGGATCGTGCGCATGTTGTGGAGGCGATCGGCGAGCTTTATGAGCACGACGCGGATGTCGCGGGCCATGGCCAGCAACATCTTGCGGAAATTCTCGGCCTGCTCCTCCTCCTTGTTTTCGAACTCGATCTGGCCGATCTTGCTCACGCCATCGACGAGATCGGCGGCCTCCTGGCCGAACTGGATGATGATCTCGTCCTTGCGCCGACCGGTATCCTCGATGACGTCATGAAGGATGGCGGCGGTAAGGCACGTGGCATCGAGGCGCAATCCGGCGAGCAGCCGGGCGACCTCCAGGGGATGATAGATGTAGGGCTCGCCGCTACGGCGTTTCTGGCCCTCGTGGGCCTCCGCGCCGAACAGGTAGGCGCGATAGACCATGGCCACCTCCTCGCGCCCGAGGTAGCCCTCGAGCAAGGCGAGCAGGTCGCTTATGTGAAACGAGACGGCGCCCGGACCCGCGCCCTCAGGGGGCGGGATTTGCGACGGCGTCACCGCCTGTTCCGAGGGATAAGACGGCATCATCATCGGACTCCAGGCCCGCCTCCGGATTATCATCCAAAATGGCGCTGGTCACGTAACCTTCGGCGATCTCGCGCAGGGCCAGAACCGTCGGCTTGTCATTCTCGCGTGGCACGCACGGTTCGGCGCCCAATGCCAGCTGGCGGGCCCGGCGGGCCGCCACCAACACCAGCTGAAAGCGGTTCTCGACGTGTTCCAGACAATCCTCAACGGTGATGCGGGCCATAACACACTCCTCATAATCCCAGACGGGAAGTCTAGCAAATCCGCTTATGCGCCGGTAGGAGCGAGGAGCCCGGGGTCGTAACGCAACGGCCGGCGCCGCCGGCCTTCGGCGATCAGCATCTTCAGGTCGGCGAGCGCCTCTTCGAACTCGTCGTTCACGATGATGTGATCGAACTCCCCGGCATGGGCGATCTCGGCTCGCGCCTGGGCCATGCGCTGGGCGATCACCGCCGGATCGTCCTGGCCACGGCCGCGCAACCGCGCCTCGAGGGCCTCCAGCGACGGCGGCAGGATGAAGATCGTGAGCGCCGCGGGCCACAGCGCCTTGATGCGCCGGGCGCCCTGCCAATCGATGTCGAGGATCACATGCCGGCCTTCGCGCAACAGGGATTCGACGGCCGCGCGCGTCGTCCCATAGCGGTTGCCAAAGACCCGCGCATGCTCGAGAAAGGCCCCCTCGGCCACCAACCGCTCGAACGCCGCATGATCCACGAAATGGTAATGCACGCCATCTTGCTCGCCAGGACGCGCCGCCCTCGTGGTATGCGAGACCGACACCGCGAAACGCGGATCGGCGGCCAGGGCCTTGGCAAGACTGCTCTTGCCGGCGCCGCTCGGGGCCGACAGGATGACCAAGCGGGGATCGCTATTCAATGTTTTGCACCTGTTCACGCATTTGTTCGATCAGGACCTTGAGACCGACGGCGACGCTCGAAACACGCGCCGACGAGGACTTGGAGGCCACGGTGTTGGCCTCGCGATTGAGCTCCTGCATCAAGAAATCGAGACGCCGGCCGACGGGTCCGCCTCCGGCGAGCGCCGCGCGCGCCTCGGCGATGTGCACGGCGAGGCGCTCCAGCTCCTCCCAGACATCCCCGCGCTGCGCCAAAAGCACCACCTCCTGCTCCAAGCGCTCGCCATCGAGCGGCGGGGCAAGCGCCTCCACGCGCGCGCGCAGCCGTTCGCGCAACGACTCCAGGCCCTTGGCCACCAGCCCGCGCAAGCTGCCGACCTCGGCGTCCATGAGGTCGAGCCTCTCGCGCAGTCCTTGCGCCAACCGTTCGCCTTCGCGCCGCCGATGCTCGATGAGGGCGGTAAGCGCACGCTCGCAGGCCTCGCTGACCGGTCCGTCCAGGGCCGGCCCCGGACGCGCCGCCACCACCCCGGGCCAGCGCAACACATCGGCTGCGGTCAGCGGTGCGAGCGTGGCGTGGGCGGCACGCAGCGCCTCGGCGGCGCCCACGATCTCCGCGGCCAGATGCCGATCGACCATGACCGCGGCCTCGGTCGGGCCCCTGCGCCATGCGACCTGGCAGTCGACCTTACCGCGCGCCAGCGCCCGCGAGAGGCGTTCGCGGATCAGACCCTCGAGGGTATTCAGGCCGTCTGGCAGGCGCACCGACACCTCCAGATAGCGATGGTTGACCGAGCGCAGCTCGCACACGACATCACCCTGTTCGGCGTGGACCTGGGCGCGCGCGAACGCGGTCATGCTTTTTACAGAAACCGTCATGACCGCCATACTAACCGAAACCCGGGAACGCCGGTACACCGCGCCATGGCCGGAACGGGACCCCGGAAGGGCCGCGGGGCGCCACAGCTTTTTCGTGCGTTTTCGGCTATTGTGTGGGGGTACATGCGCAAACAACCGACCCCTCTCGCCCAAGGCTATGTCCTGAAGGGCTACCGAATCGAAAAGACCCTCGGCGGAGGAGGCTTCAGCTCGGTCTATCTCGCGTCCGATCTCGCGTCCGGGGCCGAGGTGGT
Source organism: Acidiferrobacter sp. SPIII_3 (assembly GCF_003184265.1). Taxonomy (GTDB): domain Bacteria; phylum Pseudomonadota; class Gammaproteobacteria; order Acidiferrobacterales; family Acidiferrobacteraceae; genus Acidiferrobacter. The sequence continues at coordinate 3,173,220 of NZ_CP027663.1, forward strand.
CATCAAGGAGTTCCTTCCGGTGACCCAGGCCTGGCGGACCCCGGACGGCCGGGTCGAGCCGCTTTCCGAGGAGACCGCGGGGCTTTTCGCCTCGGGCCTCAAACGCTTCTTCGACGAGGCCGCGGCGCTCGCCAAACTCCACCACCCCAACATCGTCCAGGTCACCAATTTCTTTCGCGCCCACAACACCGCCTACATGGTCATGCATTACGAAGTCGGCCGGGACCTGCGCTGGTACATCAAGCGCCACCCGGGGGGCTTGAGCGAGAAGTTCCTGCGCACCATGTTCCCGCCGCTGCTCATGGGCCTGGACGAACTTCATACCCGCGGGCTTTTGCACCTCGACATCAAGCCCGCCAACATCCTGCTGCGCCCGGGCGGCAACCCGCTGCTATTGGACTTCGGGGCCGCGCAAAGGACCCTGGAACGGCCCGCCGGCCTGCGCACCCTGACCGCCGGATTCGCACCCCTGGAGCAGCACACCAAGGGGCATATCGGTCCCTGGACCGACCTGTATGCGATCGGGGCCTCGATGTGGGCGTGCCTGAGCGGGCGCGCGCCGCCGCCGGCCACGGCGCGCGCCACCAAGGACACCTTCAAGGGGGCACGAGGTCGCTATGGCCGCCGGTACTCGGCGCAGATCCTGGAGGCCATAGACTGGTGCATGCAGATGGACCAGCTGCAACGACCCCAGAACGTCGGGCAACTCCTGGCGTTTCTGAGCGAGACACCCCGCCCGGAATCGGGTAATAGGGGCGATATCGGCCGGTGGTTCGATAGGTGGCCGTGGCCGCGACTGAAACGGTCGTAACGGCACGCGCCGGCCCGGGGCATGGGGAGAAGGGCGGGTATGAGATATGTCTGTACGCAAGGCTCGCGACAGGGTGGCCGCGCCTACAACGAGGACCGCGTGGCGATCGCCGAGCGCGACACCGCCGTACTCATGGTCCTGGGAGATGGCCTGGGGGGGCACAAGGGCGGCGCCCTGGCCTCGGCAACCCTGTGCGAGGTCGCGGTGCGCGCCTTCCGCGCGGTGCGATCGGCGCGCGTCCAGGATCCGTCCCACTTCCTGGCCTTCGTCATGTTCCAGGCCCATCAGACCTTGAAGGGGCTCGGCCGCCGCCTCGACCCGCCCATAGAGCCGCGCACGACCGCAGTCCTGGCCCTCGTGCAGGACGGCTGCGCCTACTGGGCGCACATCGGGGACAGCCGCCTCTACCACTTTCACAACAACGCCACGATCAACCGCACCCATGACGACACCACGGTCGAGACCTTTCGTGAACGCGGTATCCTCGACGATGAAGAGTCGCGCGCGCACCCCGAGAAGAGCCGCCTGCTCGCCTGCCTGGGAGGCCGCGACGAGCCAACCATCCATCTGGGCGCCGAGACCGCGCTCCACCCCGGCGACATGCTTCTGCTATGCAGCGACGGCGTGTGGGAGGCGATGTCGGACCGCGAGATCGCCCGCGCGCTTGACCACCCAGTCCTCGAAAGCGGCCTCGCCGACCTCCTGCTGGCCGCCGAGAACCGTCGCCAGAAGGCCGCCGATAACATCAGCGCCGCGGCGCTGCGCTGGCAGGACCGGGCGGGACGCCTCACGGGGCTTAGCCCCCAGGCACGGCAGCTCACGGCGCGCGCCTTCTGGGAACAGGGACGCCGTCTCATCGTCGGTCGCAAACTGGAGGAAATGAGGGACGCGGCCAAGAAGGCATCCCCGAAGGAATAGCGCCGGCCACATCAAACGGCGGCGGCCCGCTGATGTCGAGGCGTCCTTTTTGTTAAACTGGCGGCCGACACCCCCACGTTAAGGACATCCTCATGAGACCAAGCGGACGCGCCGCCGATGCGCTACGCCCCATCAAAATCACCCGTCAATTCACGCGCTACGCGGAAGGATCGGTGCTCATCGAGTTCGGTAACACGCGCGTTTTGTGCACAGCGAGCATAGACGAGAAGGTGCCGCCGTTTCTAAAGGGCCGCGGGCAGGGCTGGCTCACGGCCGAATACGGCATGCTTCCGCGCGCCACCGGCCAGCGCACCCAGCGCGAAGCGGCGCGCGGCAAGCAGGACGGACGCACCGTGGAGATCCAGCGCCTCATCGGGCGCTCGCTACGCGCCGCGCTCGACCTGAAGGCCCTGGGCGAACGCACGATCATGATCGACTGTGACGTCTTGCAGGCCGATGGGGGCACGCGCACGGCCTCGATCACCGGTGGTTACGTCGCGCTCGCCGACGCCATCCGCTTCCTGAAATCCCATAAGCTCCTGAAAGAAGACCCGCTGCGCCGCCAGGTGGCCTCGGTATCGGTCGGGGTGCACAACGGTACACCGGTCGTCGACCTCGATTACGCCGAGGATTCGAACGCTGCCACCGACATGAACGTGGTCATGGACGACGCCGGCGGCTTCATCGAGCTCCAGGGGACCGCCGAGCGCGGCAGCTTCCGTTTCGAGGAGATGCTGGCCATGACCGAGCTTGCCCGAAACGGCATCAAGGAGTTGCTCGAGGCCCAGCGCCAGGCATTGGCCGGCGAGCCGTGAAGATCTGCTGCGCCACCCACAATGCCGGCAAGATTCGCGAGCTCTCGGGGGCCTTGGCGGAGCACGGCGTCACCCTGATCGCGCAGGACGCCTTCGGCGTGGCGCCGCCCGTCGAGGATGGCCTCACCTTCGTGGAAAACGCCCTCATCAAGGCCCGCCATGCCGCGGCCGCGAGCGGGCTTGCGGCGCTCGCCGATGATTCCGGGTTGGAGGTGGACGCCCTCGGTGGACGTCCGGGCCTGCATTCGGCCCGGTTCGCTCATGCCGACGCCGACGATCGGCAAAACCGCGCGGCGCTGCTGGCCGCGCTCGCGGGCGTACCGGAGTCCGAACGCGGCGCGCGCTTTTATTGCGTGCTGGTCTACATGCGCCACGCCCACGACCCGCGCCCGCTCATCGCCGACGGCCTGTGGGAGGGCCGCATCCTGACCGCCGAGCGCGGCACCGGCGGCTTTGGCTACGATCCCCTGTTCTACGTGCCCACCCACGATTGCGCTGCCGCCGAGCTCGATGCGGATCAAAAGCGGGCGTTGAGTCATCGCGGGCAGGCCTTGCGGGCGATGTCACGGCTCCTTGGCGCCCGCGCATGACCCCCGGGTCCCCACCGCTGCTTGGCCTCTACATCCATATCCCGTGGTGCGTGGCCAAATGCCCCTATTGCGATTTCCACTCGCTGGCGCGGCAGGGGCCGCTTCCCGAGGGGCCCTATGTACGCGCCCTGCTCGACGATCTCGAACACAGCCGGGAGGGCTTGCTGGGGCGCGAGATCAGTACGATATTCTTCGGCGGGGGGACGCCCAGCCTGTTCTCGGGGTCGGCCATCGCCGAGATCCTGGAGGGAGTAAGCGGGCGCGCGGCGCTCGCCGCCGACTGCGAGATCACGCTCGAGGCCAACCCGGGCACCATCGACAGCCGCCGTTTTCGGGCCTTTCGCGAGGCCGGGGTGACACGCCTGTCGCTCGGCGTCCAAAGCCTCCACGACCCCTCCTTGCGCCGTCTCGGGCGCATCCATGACGCGCGCGAGGCCCATGATGCCATGGAGGCCGCCGCGGGCGCGGGCTTCCGGTCCTTCAACATCGATCTCATGTACGGCCTGCCGGATCAAACCGCGGCCCAGGCCCTGGCCGACGTTCGCGCGGTACTTGCGGTGGCCCCCCCTCACCTGTCGCTCTACGAGCTCACGATCGAGGCCCATACCGCGTTTGCCCACGAGCCGCCTCCGTTGCCTTCGGAAGACGAGCGCATGGCCATCGAGGATGCGGTGACGCGAGCCGCCGGCGACGCCGGATACGACCGTTATGAGGTGTCGGCCTACGCCCGCCCCGGCTACCGCTGCGCGCACAATCTCAATTACTGGCGCTTTGGCGACTATCTGGGACTCGGGGCGGGCGCGCACAGCAAGCTCACCGACGCGCAAGGGGTGACGCGCATGGTACGGAACCCCGATCCCGCCGCTTACATGGCGGACCGCGGTCGCATCGCCAGCCGTCGCCGGCTGGCGCGCCACGAGCTCGTCTTCGAGTTCCTCCTGAATGCCCTGCGCCTTACCGAAGGATTCTCGCAAGACATGCTCCGGGACCGCACGGGATATGACTTCATGGAGCTGGAATCGTTATGGGCGCCCGCCTTTGCTCGGGGCCTCTTGGAGCACGAGGGCGACCGGATCTACACCACACCCTTGGGCCGGCGGTTTCTCGATGCGCTGCTCGCGGAATTCCTCGCCACCACCGAAATCATACCGGCCGAGGCCTCGTGATGCTCTGGATCAAAGCCTTCCATATCATATTCGTCATCACCTGGTTCGCGGGCCTCTTCTATCTTCCGCGCCTCTTCGTGTACCACAGCCTCACGGACGATGAGGCCGGACAGGCGCGCTTTGTGGTCATGGAACGGAGGCTTTACCGGTTCACGACGCCGAGCGCGGTCCTGGCGGTGAGCCTCGGCCTGTGGTTATGGCTCGGTTTTGGCTTTCGCGGCCTATGGATCGACATCAAGGTGGCGCTGGTGGCGCTGCTCGTCGCCTATTACGTCTACCTGGGACATCTATGCCGGGAACTGGCCGCGGGACGCAAACGCAGCACCGCCTTCTACCGCGTGATCAATGAGGTCCCGGTATTGATCCTGATCGCGATCGTGATCCTCGTGGTGGTCAAGCCCCGCTTCTGATGGCAGGACGGCGCCCGCGGGCACCCTGTGCGCGCGGGCGCCGAGACGAGGCATGGCCCCTTTTTTGTGAAGACCCGTCAGGCCTTTTGCACATAATATCGCAAGGTCCCGTCGCTTTCGGAGGTCGACAACAGCCGATGGCCGGTGCGCGCGCACCAAGACGGGATGTCCGTTCGAGTTCCCGGGTCCGTGGCCACGATCTCCAGGACTTCCCCGGAGCGCAGCGCACGCATCGCGCGGTTGGTCTCCACCATGGGCATGGGACAACATTTGCCGGTCGTGTCGAGCGTGCTCGTTATCGTTGCGTCAGTCATGGTATCGGCCTCCTCCGTTAGAAATATTGGCAATGATCGGCCTTGGCCGCTTTTTCATTCAGGAACCAGGCCGCGCCGACGATCCCCGAGGCCTCGGGGATCAAGCTCTGCTCATCCACCTTGAAGATGCTGGCCGCCAAGCTGCACGCATAGAAATTGACGTTGCCGGTCTCCTTCAAGGCCTTGAGCAAGGCGTTGATGTCGTCGGGCAGGCCCGCGGCCGCGACGCGCTCGCGGACCCATGCGTCTTGATCGGCATGCCGCCCCTCGACCCTCAAGGCCCGCGCGCCCTCCTCGGTCAGCGCGCGTACGGCCCAATTCACAAACAGGATATCCACTTGCGTCCCCTCCGCGGCCGCCAGATAGGCGAAGGCCAGCGGCGTCAGGATTTTGTCGTAGGCATCGTCGCGGATCACGATAGTCATGCTTTTCATATCACCCCCAAGTAGAACGAACACTCGTTCTAGTTACAGGCCCAAAAAGGGCTCGGGCGGTCAGCGGGCGATCGCCCTCCAGCCACAGGCCCACACCTCGTCGAGATAGTCCGGTAGAGCCCGGTCCACGACGCCATCCAGCCGTGCAATGATCATGCGGATCGCACCCCCGAACAGGCTCACGGATGCCACCATCGGATCGATCGCACGGATTTCGCCCTGCTCCGCACCCTCTCGCACCAGGTCGCGCATCATGGCAAAAGGCCTGGAGGAACAGATCGGCTTCTCGGTGGGCAGAAACTCCCGATGCTTGGCGTATAGCATGAACTCCATCGCCTCCGGCTCCTCCTCGGCCAGCTTGAACAACTCCGCCATGAGGGCGCGACATCGATCATGGGTGGAGGAATGGAGCTGGCGGATATCCTGGATAATGCCCACCATGCGCTCCAGCAGCATGGTGTAGATCCCGCGGGCGATCCCCTCCTTGTCGCGGAAGTGGTGATAAATGGCGCCAATGCTGACACGCGATTCGCGCGCGATGTCGTGGGTGGTGGTGTTGAAGTAACCGTGCCTCGTGAACAGGCGCAGGCCGGCGCTCAACACGCGTTCGCGCGTATCGCTGCGGGCTCTCGAAACCATTGATGGATTTGAACTCATGACAAAAGGCTAGAACGAACATTCGTTCTAGTCAAGGATCGGGCGCCTTCCGACTCAGGTGACGCGCGGCATATAATCGGCCGGTTGGATGCCATGGGCGCCGGCCGGCAGGACGCGGCGAATCTCCACACCGGGCGCGGTCCGCGCCCGGTCGGCGGCCAGATCCAGGACCGCCTCGGGTGGAAAGGCTGCACCATTCGCGCGCCGTACCAGGGCCACCGTCGGCCGTAGATAACGCTGGCGGTTCACGGCGATCACCACCCCCACGTCACCCGTGGTCAATTCCACGATGCTGCCCACGGGGTAGGTCCCCAGACACTGGATGAAACGATCCACGAGCCCGCCGTGATACTCTTTATTACGCATGGCATAAAGCCGCCCCAGGGCCTCATAGGCGGACATGCCGGCGTGATACGCGCGATCGCTCGTGATCGCATCATAGGTGTCGACGATCGCCGCCATGAGTCCGAACAGGCCGATGCGATCCCCGCTCAAGCCGCGGTTGTAGCCACCCCCCTGGTAGCGTTCGTGATGACACCCCGCCACCTCCACGGCTGACAATGGGATGTGACGCAACGACTCGAGAATCTTCACCCCCTCGGGGACGTGGCCCTTGACGATGGCAAACTCGTGATCGGTCAGGCGCCCGGGCTTGTTCAGGATGGCATTGGGGACCTTGAGCTTGCCGATGTCGTGGAGGAGCGCGCCGACACCGAGGATGTTGAGTTCCGGTACGGTCAATTCGAGATGGCGGCCGAAGGCCAGGGCCAATATGGCCACGCGGATACTGTGCAAGGCCGTGTACTCGTCCTTGTTTCGTAGTTGCGTAAACCAGATCAAGGCATCAGGGTTGCGCACGACGCTATCGACCATGCCGGTGATGATCGTCCGCAGGCGCTGCTCATCGATATTGCGGCCGAGCCGCACATCGTCTTGCATACCATAAACAAGTTCGCGGGCGTCCGCCTCGAGCCTGCGCGCCTCCGACATCTCGACCTTCAAGGGGATCGGCTCGCCGTGAATCGAGGGGCCACGCCGCACCGCCGCCGATGCCGCCAACACCTCCGCCTGGCGGGCATCGGCGGCGGAAGCGGTCCCTGGGGCGACCTTGCGCCGGCCCTCGCCATGACCGCCGGCCACAGGCTCGCGGTCATGGACATAGACATGCCGGCAGAGACGCTGAAGCTCGCGTAACTGGGCATCGGTGCGGATCTCGAAACCCTGGAACATAAACGAGGTCTCCGTCCAGGGGCGATCGAGATCGATGACGTACATCCCCTTCTTGAGGTCCTGGACGTCGATTTGCTTAGCCATCCGCAATCACTCCCGCGAAGCCATGCCGGCATCCCGATCCCTTGCCATCATGACGCTCCGACACCGCAAGAGTAACGCAAATACCAGTCGCTCTCACACCACCCGGCGTGATGGCCCGGCATAAGGGGCCATGGAACGACGCGCAAGGCCGGCGCAATCGGTTACACTGAAAAAATCAGCGGCGCGCGCATCAAGGCTTTCATTAGCAGTTAATTGATTGCTAATATACAGCCAGGGACGAGGTCCGGTAAAGGAGCCGTAACATCATGAAGCGGTTGGCGGTGGCGTTGGGAATGGCAGCCCTCTTTATGGCCGTGCACGCCGCCGCGCGCTCGTTCACGCTCGCCCAGGCCGTCGACTTCGCGCTGACACACAACAGCATGGCGCGTCTTGCCAAGGCGCGGGGCGCAGCCGCCCAGGCCGAACTCCGACTCGCCCGGGATCAGGGCCTGCCCGAGGCCGGCGTCAGCTACGGTTATCTTTTCAGCAACAATCCGCTCGAGGCCTTGTCGGCGGAGCTGGAGCGCCGCCAGGTGAGCGCCGCGGCGTTCACGCCCAATACCTTGAACCACCCCGGCATCACAAAACTCGGCACCACGACCCTGTCGCTATCCTGGCCGCTTTACACAGGCGGCGCGATCCATGAGGCGCTACGGGCCGGGCGCTACGGGCGTAAAGCGGCGCAAGGCGCGGCGCGCCGCATCCGTCAATCCATCATGGCCCAGGTAATCCAGTCCTACGAAGGGGTGCTGGTGGCGCGCGAGGCCCTCGCGGTTGCCCATAAGGCAGTGGTCGCGGCGCGACGGCACGCGCGCACCGCCCGCTACCTCTACGCGCGCGGGCGTATCGTACGTTCCGATGCCTTGAGCGCGGACGTCAATCTCGGGGCCAACGAAGGGATGCTGGCCGAGGCCCGCGGCAATGTGCGCATCGCCATGGACAACCTGGCAACGGCGATGGGTGCGCCCGCGGGGCTTGCCATCACCGTGCCCCGCGTGCCGCTGCGGGTGGTGCCCGTGCCCCATCACGACCTTGCCGCCTTTTACCGCCAGGCCCTCACCGACCGGCCCGACATCAAGTCCCTGCGCGCCGAGATCGCCGCCATGCGCGCCAGGGCCAAGGCGGCGCGCGATCGTTCATCGTTTCAGGTGCGGCTCACCGCCCAGTCGCAATGGTTCAGCGAGATCCCGAATCTGCGTCATAACGCCTGGACCGTCGGGGCGGTGATCAGCAAATCGCTCTACGACGGGCACCGCAACCGTGACCGGGCGGACGTCCTCGAACAACGGGTCGCCGAACTCGAGGCCCGGCTCGCCGGGCTGCGTGCGCGCATCCGTAACCACGTGGCACGCGCCTTCGATAACATGCGCACCGCCATGACCCAGTATCGGATAGCGAATGCCAATGTCGTCCGGGCCCGGCAGGCGGTGGCCGTGACCCAGGTCCGCTACGGCGAGGGGCGCACCATCCTCCTGTCCCTCCTGAACGCCGAACACGGTCTCGTGCAGGCCCGCGAGGCGCGTCTTACGGCCCTCTATGCCCTGGCCGCGAACCGCGCGGCGCTGGCGGCGGCATGCGGCAGCCTGTCACGCCGGACGCTGGCATCGCTCGGGATCGCCTCATGAGAGGTGCACGGCGCTGGCCGCTGGCCGCGATGCTGCTCATCGCCGCCTGCGCGCATAAACCGCCGCCGCCGGCGCCTCCGGCCGCGCGTCCGCCGGTGACACGCGCCACCCTGCGCCTGCATACGCCCGCGGACCTCGATGCCCATGGCGATGTCGTGATCCCCAGGGATGCCGTCATCCATCAGGGGGGCCTGCCTGGGGTGTTCGTCTTGAGTCCTCATGGACGCGCCCGGTTCCGTCTGATAAAGATCGGCGCGACTACCGCCCGCCTGGCGCAGGTCTTAAGCGGCCTTCGTGGCAATGAGACCCTGGTCCTGCCTCCATTCCGCGGCGTCTATGACGGAAGCCCGATCCATCCGCCGACCACCACGACAAGAGGACAGCATGGCAGCCGTTGATCCGCAGCCGGACGAACCGCTCAACATCGCCGGGCGGCTCACGCGCTATTTCATTAATAGCAAGATCACCATACTGATCGTGGTCGTAGCCATCCTGGCCGGGCTCATCGCGCTACGCACCACGCCGCGAACGGAAAATCCGCAGATCGTGGTACCGGCCGCCAACATCATCGTCACAAAGCCAGGCGCCAGCCCTCGCGAGATCAAGAATCTCGTCGTCGACCCCTTGCAGGCGATACTGCGCGGCATGCGCGGCATCCACCACACCTATGGCCTCGCGTTGAACTCCATGGGCGTGGTCACGGTGAAATTCCAGGTGGGGGAAAACCGCGTGGCTTCGCTCGTGCGGCTCTACAACAAGATCATGAGCAACATGAGCCGCATGCCGCCGGGGACCGAGCAGCCCGTGATCCAACCGCTCGATGTAAACCAGGTCCCGATCGTGACCATATCGCTGTCGAGCGCCGCCATGAGCGGCGTGCGGCTGCGGGCGATCGCGACCAACGTCCTCCATCACCTGCGGCGCGTACCCGGCACTTCGCGCTCCTATCTGATCGGTGGCCAGCGGCGCAAGATCAACGTGGTCTTGCACCCGCGCCTCATGCGCCACTATGACGTGACGCTGGATGATGTCCGCAGGGTGGTGCAGGCGACCAACGTGGAGATACCGTCCGGACACTTCACCAACCACAACCGTCGCGCCACCATCCACGCGGGCACCATGCTGCGCTCGGCGCGCGATGTCGGCCGGGTCGTGGTGAGCCTCTACAACCACCGTCCGGTCTACTTGCACGACGTGGCGACCGTGACCGACGGGGCCGGGCGCATAAAGACCGTGCATGAGATCGGCTTTGGGCCGGCCTACTCCCACGCACGCCCGCACAACATCGAGGTGCCGGAGGTCACGATCGCGATCGCCAAGCGCGCCGGCACCAACGCCGTGGCGGTCGCCGACGCCGTGCTGCATAAGCTCCGCGCGCTGCAAGGCCCGGTCATCCCCGACGGTGTGCACGTCAACGTCACGCGTAACGACGGCGAGCGCGCCAATAGCGCCGTCAATACCCTCATCGAGCATCTGTTCATCGCGGTGGCGACGGTCGTGATCCTGCTCGTCGTGTTCCTGGGCTGGCGCGCGGCCGCGATCGTCACCGTCACGATCCCGTTGATCCTGTTTGTGACGCTGGCGGTGGACGACATGGGCGGTCAGACGATCAACCGCATCACGTTGTTCGCCCTCATCCTGTCGCTCGGCCTGCTCGTGGATGACTCCATCGTCGTCATCGAAAACATATTCCGCCACTACGCGCGCGCCGGCGCCGACCGCGTGCGCGAGACGGTGCTCGCGGTCAACGAGATCGGCCGCCCGACCAACCTCGCGACACTCTCGGTCATCGTCGCCTTCCTGCCCATGCTCTACGTCACCGGCATGATGGGGCCGTACATGGCGCCGATCCCCAAGAACGTGCCGATCGCCATGATCACCTCGCTTTTCATCGCCTACACCGTGGCGCCGTGGGCGGCGCGCATGTGGCTGAAGGGCCACGGTAGCGGAGCGAAGCACGATCGGCCTGGCCTGTTACAGAGGGGTTACGCGCGCGCCATGCGCGCCTTGTTGTCGCGACCGTGGCTACGGCGCGGGTTCCTGTTCGCCATCATCCTGCTGTTCGCGGGCGCGCTGGCCATGCCGGTCTTGCGGATCGTGAACTTCAAGATGCTGCCGCGCAATAACAACAACAGCTTCGATATCACGGTGCGCACGCGCGCGGGCAGCACCCTCGAAGACACTAATCGCGTGATCACGGCGCTCGGAAACATCGTGCGCGCAAACCGCTACGTCACGACCTATGATCTGTCGGCGGGCGCCATGGGGGCCATCAACTTCAGCGGTCTTCTACGCGGCGAGACCCTGAAGAGGGGCCCGACCGTGGGCGAGGTCCAGGTACACCTCGTGCGCAAGAGCGAACGACCGGTATCGTCGATCGCCATCGTACGTTCCCTGAGGCCCGCGGTCGACCGGTTGATCGCGCGCACCGGGGCCATGATCAAGATCGTGCAACACCCACCCGGCCCCCCGGTACGGGCGACGATCATGGCCGAGGTCTTCGGCCCGAACTATCACAAAGTGCAGGTGATCGCCAACGACCTGCGTTACGGTCTCTTTGCCCATACCCCGCATCTCGCGGGGGTCGACAGCACCGTCCCTCACCCCTCGATGCAATACATCATCAAGGTCAATCGCCGGGAGGCGGCCCTCCACGGGGTGAGCGCGGCCCAGGTGGCGCAGACCCTGAAGGGCTTCCTGTCCGGCATAAGCGACGGGACCGCGCACATCCCCCACGCCAAGGAGCCCGTCCCCATCCGGTTTCGGGTACCGATCGCCGATCACGTGGGCCCAAACGACCTCGGCAAGCTGTTCGTGACCAACCCCGAGGGTCGCGAGATCCCGCTATCGGCCCTCGTGCACGTCATCAAGCGCCCGGCCCCCGAACCTATCTATCAGAAGGACGGCCGCGACGTCGAATACGTGACCGCGGGGATGAGCAGGGGCAGTCCCGTGTATCCGGTGTTGCATATGTGGCAATACCTGAAGCACCACACCGTGGACGGGGTGCATCTGACCCAGGACTTCATGAAGGACCCGAGCAGCCTTCATTACGGATTGCGTTGGAGCGGCGAGATGCGCCTGACCTTGAATGTGTTTCGTGATCTGGGATCGGCCTTCGGGGTGGCGATCCTGCTCATCTACGTCATACTGGTCGGCTACTACCGGTCGTTCGCGATCCCGCTCATCGTCATGGGATCGATCCCGCTCACCATCATAGGGGTATTCCCGGGGCATGCCGCCCTCGGTCAATACTTCACCGCCACCTCCATGATCGGGGTCATCGCGCTTGCCGGCATCGTAGTGCGCAATTCACTGCTTTTGATCGACTTCATCCTCGATTACCGGCGCGCCGGACACGCGCTGACCGAGGCCGTGGTGCAGGCCGGGACGGTGCGCCTGCGGCCCATCATGCTGACCGCGCTTGCCATCATGCTCGGCACCGCCATCATGGTGATGGACCCGGTGTTCGGGGGACTCGCCATCTCGCTCATCTTCGGGACGCTCGCATCGACCGTGCTCACGCTCTTTGTGATACCCCTCGGCTACTTCGCCTATGCCACCTTCTCCGAGCGCGGCGGCCAACCCCCCCAGATCCATTGACCCCGTGGGCCTCGTGGTGGGCTGACGCGCGCCCTTGATCCACACCCGGTTGCGGGCCCGGTCGCCGAGACCCATACACACCGGCGATCGGCGAGCCCTGTGGCGCCGAATGCTCATGAGCGCGACGGTCGGGATCGGTGCCCTATCACACCGCCGCCCGCGATTCGCGGCGGCCGCCTGCGGCCTTGTCGGTGACGTTTGGGCGCGGCGACAACCCCACCGCAGGACTCATTCGCAGGGCCTGGGCCATGGAGGCCCGCGGGCATCGAGCCGGTCCTCGGGCGAAATTGACACGATGTCGGCGCCGGCATAGGCCGAGGCCCATGTCTGGCAAGAAGGCTTTTTATGCGACCACGCCGCCACGTCCGCATTTTTCGTAATGGTCGGAATCAGACCATCCGCATCCCGCGAGAGTTCGAACTCGATGCCGACGAGGCCCTCTTGTATCGCGAGGATGACCGCTTGATCGTCGAGCCAGTCAACAACTCCGCCCTAATGGGCCATGCGGCCCACAATGAGGACGGAGCTTGCATCCAGACTCCACCGCAACTCCGCGTATCTCGAAAGACGCGCGGCTTTGGCTTCATCGCCTGATGCTTCAGGGACGGCTGACAATCGCCCCGTCCTCACCCAGTCTTGCCGGATGAGGAGCGTTCGCATACTGATGTTTCTTGCCGCCACTAAATCGGCATGGAGTGTATGACCACAATGAGCACAAACAAACAGCAGGCCGTTATTGGGTCGATTCTCCTTTCCGGTGTGCCCGCAAATAGAGCACCCCTGACTGGTGTAATCCGCGTCCACCCAAATCGGCACACCACCCGACAGCCGGGTTTTGTACGCGGTTTTGGCCTGCACATCCGCAAAACTCCAACTGCTGACCTTGCGGTTGGCCTTGCGCCGTTTCACCGAAGCCTTCTTCGAGCGGCGACGCTCGGTACGATTGCGGATATCCTTCAGCCACTCCAAACCCACCATCGCGTGTGGCTCCGCAATGGCCTTACTCACACAGTGCGCCGTATCCGCGTTCAGCCGTCTTTCTCGCAGCGCCAGTTTCCTCAAAACCGCTTTGGCCCCACGAGTGCCCTTCGCTTGCAGCGCACTCCGTGTACTGGCGGCATGTTCGGCCAAATGCCTCTGGTGCCCGCCGTGATAAAAACGACATTTGCCGCGTGTATTAGATTCCACCGCAATGTTGCGACGGTTCAGATCCACGCCTTTGACGGTGGTGATGCGGTCCATCGGCTTTTCGACCAGTGCCTTGTCGACGGAAACCAGCAGATACCACGCTTTGGAGACCGGGTCCTGCCAGAGCTTGGCGGCACCCAGGGTGATTCCCCGATCCGCCGTGTGCTCCAGCCAGTCCAGATGCCGGTTCCAGCCTTCGTAACGGCACCGAATTCTGCCGTTCAGAGTGCTGATGCTGACCGTCTGGTTTTTGCCCAGAGACCAGTCACGTTTGTGGTTCAGATTCACGGTCAGCGCGGTGAATTTCGGCGCTTTGTCCAGCCCCTTGTAGCGGCGCTTGGTCCAGCCCTTCGCTTTATGGGCAGCGTTGGATTTGGCGCGTTCCCACAACGTCTTGTAGGCCGCCGCCACTTGTCGCGGAGCATTGCAGGCCATTTGGGAGAGCAATCCGTACCGCTCCCGCAAATCCTGGTACACCAGCGTTTGCAGCTTCATGCCCTGCGACATCTTGCCATTGGCGAAAGCCACGGCGGATGCGTGATTCAGGGCATTACGGTACGCCAATGCCGTGCGCCGGACCGCGACGACCTGCTCCTTGTCCAGCAGCAATTTCAGTTTGCAGGTCAACGCCTGTGTGGTTGGCAATTCTTCGTCCATGTTCACAACGATACATGGTGGTTATTCAGTTGTGAAGCATCGCCGCTACGCGGCGGCGCTACGACCGAAGGAAGTCCCTGTGGGATCCCTCCCCGCCAACGATACATGGTGGTTATTCAGTTGTGAAGCATCGCCGCTACGCGGCGGCGCTACGACCGAAGGAAGTCCCTGTGGGATCCCTCCCCGCCCTGAATGGCGGGGATTCCCGCGCAAAATGGTTGAAACGTCCGGGCCTCCTCGCAACCCTCGCGAGGCTGAACACGCCCCCAACCCTTGAGGAGGAATTTCCGGACATCGATTCGGACCTTCCGCCGTTGGATGATAGTCTCTTGTGAGCGTGGCGCCACGTTATCTTTTTGGATACCAATATCCTCTCCGGATTGATACACCGTCCGCAAGGCGTGGTGACGCAAAAGATCGCGTCGCTAGGCGAACCGGCCATATGTACATCCCTCATCGTGGCTTGCGAACTCCGGTTCGGCGCCCGCAAGAAGGCGTCGCCTCGGCTATCCGAGCGTGTCGACGCCGTTCTGTCCGCCATGGAAGTCTTGCCCTTGCAGGCCCCGATCGACGGGATTTACGCGGATATTCGTTACCATCTGGCCACCACCGGCATGCTCATCGGATCCAATGAGATGCCCATGGCCGCGCACGCCCTGACGATAGAGGCGACCCTGGTTACGGCAAATATGGGCGAGTTCTCCCAGGTATCAGGATTACCCCTTGAGAACTGGCTGCCATGAGCAGATCGGCGGATCGCCGGGCCCTTTCATGATTTTCAAGACCTTGCATGCACAACGCCCCGCCCCGTCACCGGGGAAACTGGCACGGCGCGCGGCAACATGACCACTCGCGGGGTTCGCCGTCGGTTTCGGACAGGCGGGCCGTCGGGAGCGACGCCGGGCAATAGGCCCTCTTGCCACATCTTTTAAGTCAGTCTCTCGCGCCGCATGTATCCGGCAAGGATATTCCGAAAACCCATTGCGCCAGAGAACAGGCGGCACCAATCAGGATCATGCTCCAGCAGCGCTTCCGCGACTTCCGTGAACGCGCCGGGCAAGTACAGATACGCCAACACATTCGAGTCCCCGACAATCGCCGATGGCCTCGCTTCGTCAGCGCATCAATGTCGCGGGCATGAAACTTGGTACTCAATCCCGCCCGCCACTGGCGGGATTGAGCCAGCCGTTCAGCGGGAGTCACTTTGCTCGGGATGAACACGGTCTCGGCACACACGATGGCCTCGCTCCCTTCTTGCCGACCCGCGGTCTGACCGCTTGTGACCGGACACCGGAAGGCGCGCCGTGACCCGAACACAATCGGCTTACGGCCAGCAGGGCGGCGGGCCCGTATGCCTTGGTGCCCACGGCGCGAGCCTGGCCGTCCGACGACCCGGGCCTTTCGTGCGCCGATAAGGGGCGGCACGCATAAGGAAAGGGCAAGCCGCCCGCGGAGAAGCCGGCCTGCCCTGAAGGGGGCGCGTTACAAAAAAGACACCACAAGGCGCGTGTCTTACGCGTCCCCGCCCCTGCCTCTTAGAATGAATACACGATCTGCGCGGCCAGGACGTTGTTGCTCTTCTTGTAGCCTCCCGTGGCCGTATCCAGGAACAGGGCGCCGTTGGCGCGATCGTAGCGGTACTCGAACTTCACGATCGTGTCCTTGACGGGATAGAGCAGCAGATCGGCGGTGACCGCCTGGCGCACCGGGCCGTTGTTGACGCCAGGTGCCAGGGCCGAGGTCGGCGCGAAGCCGTCGTAGTAGTCCGCCAAAGCGACATGGCCGCCGTTCTTCTTGTCGTTCAGGTAGTCGTAACGCAATGTCGCGCCCACGAGCGGCGTGAACCGGTAGTTGGCGAGCAACGAGGTGCCGTACCACATGGCGTTGCCGCCATTGGCGGCCCCCGCGGTCTGATGACCGAGATCGAACTGCCAATTGAAGGTGGCGGCGCCCAGGGTGTAGGTGCCGTCGAAATCGTTATAGATCCGCGTGGTCTCAACCGCGGGATTGATGAGCATCGGGTTCTTGCCGATGGTGCCATAGAGCCCGAAACTCAAGTGGCTGGTGGGCGCCGCCGACACGCGGTACTCGAAGGTCGGGGCCTTGGTGGGAGCAGCGCTGCCGGTGTAAGCGGTGTTCCAGGAATTGCCGACCAGGGTCTGGACGGTCAGTATCCCCGAGGTGTAGCTCGCGCCCGCGCCCGTGAAGTAGCCCGGCTCACTGAAATCATAGAGCAGGTTGTGGGTGATGGTGAGCATCTGCGGCGAGGTCTCGAGCTCGTAGCCATCCCACGCGGGAACCTGCCCGGCGATGAAGTCGACGGTCTTGCTCACCGGCAGGGTCAGGATCGCGGCATTGATGATGCTGTTGGCGGCATGGGGAGTGGTAGCCGGACTTCCGAAGCTGCCGCCGTAGCCGCGCGTCGGCATGATCTGGATATCGATCGATCCGCCGTTGCCAAATTTTTTGTTGAAGTTGAGAAAGAGATCCCCGAAGGTGCTGTGATAATAATAGTATGGCGCGTTGCGATCAGCGAAAAAGAAGGAGCTCACCTGAGCATCCTGGTTATAGATATACGTCGGATCGATATAACCGGAGATCGAGATCCCGTCCACGGTCGCGGCGTTGTGGGTCGCGGCCATGGCCGGCACCACGCCCGCCATCATCGCCAACACGAGCGAGCGGCGGACGGTCTTTATGTGGTTCTTGATGTGCACTGGGTTCCTCCCCATTTGACTGTTCGAGGAGCCCCATCAGCAAGAACGGTGCCGCCATGACGGCGTGGGCGATAAACACCCTATTATACGTGGGCCGGAAGGCCCTTTATGGAAAAAGGCGGCTCGCGCGCCCGGTCTTTCCCGCCCCTTTTCAGGGCGGCGACGCAGCGCTTATGCCCTTTAACGGGGCAGCGCCGGCCGCAGGCCGCCTTCGCCTTCGATGAAGGCCACGACCGCGGACACGCCCTCCCCGGTCTTTAGGTTGGTGAAGACAAAGGGCCGCTCGCCGCGCATGCGCGCGGCATCGCGGCGCATGACGTCGAGAGAGGCCCCGACGTGGGGCGCCAGGTCGATCTTGTTGATGACGAGCAGGTCCGAGCGGGTGATCCCCGGGCCGCCCTTGCGCGGGATCTTGTCGCCGGCGGCGACGTCGATGACATAGAGGGTGAGGTCGGAGAGCTCGGGACTGAAGGTGGCGCTCAGATTGTCGCCCCCGCTTTCAATGAACAGGATCGCAAGGGCCGGGAAACGGCGCGTTAAGTCGAAGACCGCGGCGAGGTTCATGGAGGCATCCTCGCGGATCGCGGTATGGGGGCAACCCCCGGTCTCGACGCCCACGATCCGCTCGACGGGCAGGGCGCCGCTACGCATCAGGAACTCGGCGTCCTCCCGCGTGTAGATGTCATTGGTGACCACCGCGATATCGTGGCGCTCGCGCATCGCTTTGCACAAGGCGTCGACGAGCGCGGTCTTGCCGGAACCAACCGGTCCACCGACACCCACCCGCAAGGGCCCATGATCGCGGGGCGTGCTCATGACCGGAAGAGCCGCGTGTATTGGGTCTCGTGATGGGCGCAGGCGATGGCAAAACCCGGGGCCAGCGCGCCCAGGTCATCGTCGGCGATCCCCGGGGCACAGGTGACCGCGCGCGCAAGCGGTGTGAGCATCGCACTCAAGAGACGCTGGCCAGCGCTTTGCCCAAGCGGCACGGTCTTCAGGGCCGCCGCGACCTGATTCTCGAGCCACGACCAGGCATAGGCGGTCAACGCCGCCTGCTCGGAGAGACCCCAGGCGAGGCCCGCCGCGGCGAATCCCAAAGGGAGGCTTGGCGGGCAATCGGCCGCGCTGGCCTGCCGCGCCCACGGGTCGTCGCCCAAGAGCCGCAGAAGGCCCGCGCCCAGCATGCGGTCTTCATCGACGAGTTCGCGGGCCTCGCGGCTCGCCCGCAAATAGTGACTCCAGAACGAAAGCCGCGCGTGATCATGGGCCTCGAGCGCGCGGCGCAGGCGGCACACAAGCGGCAGGTCGAGGCGCGCGATGGCAAGCAGCAGGAGACCCTCTATCCAATCGCGCGCCGTGGGTTCATCCACCACCCAGCCCTTGGCGACCGCGGTCTCGAGCCCCTGGGAATAACTGTAGGCGCCGATGGGCAAGGCCGGGCTCGCAAGGCGCAGGGTCTGGCAGAGCACTACCGCGTCATTCATGATGGTGATGTCCATAGGCCCCGCCCTCCGGCTCGAACGGTCCGGTCCGGGCCGTCACCGAAAGCCCCAGCTGTCGGACCATGGCATCGAGCACGTGGTCTGCGAGATAAGCGACTGCCCCCACCTCGATCTGCACCGGGACGTGGCGGTTGCCGAGATGGTAGCAGGCGCGCGCCAGCGAGAGCGGCTCATCGCTCGCCGCCCGGCTGAGACATTCCGCGGCGGCACGCACCAGGATCACAAGCCCATCCTCGGCGCGCAACCGGTCGCCATCGCGCAGGGCCCGGCCGCGCGGCAGATCCAGATGCACCTCCCCGCCGTCATCGAGCACGGCACGCTGGCGGCTCTTCGCGCGCCGCTCGAAGGGCAGGGTCAGCACCGCCTGCCAGGGCGCGTTGGCATCGGCATGGCTCATCACCCGGCGCATGGCCTCCATGCCTAGAACAGGAAATAACGCTGCGCGAGCGGCAACTCCGCCGCCGGGTCGCAGTACAACAACACGCCATCGGCATAGACCTGGTAGGTCTGCGGATCGACCTCGATGCGCGGCAGGTAGTCATTGTGGGCCATGTCGGCCTTGCGCAAACCGCGGGTCTCCGACACCGGCGCCAACCGCCGCTTGAGGCCAAGGCGCGCACCTATGTCGCGATCGAGCGCCGCCTGTGAAACGAAGGTGAGACAGGTGGCCGCCGGCGCGAGCCCCAGGGCCCCGAACATCGGCCGATAGATGACCGGTTGCGGGGTCGGGATCGAGGCGTTGGCATCGCCCATCGGCGAGGCCGCGATCATGCCGCCCTTGATCACAAGCGAGGGCTTGACGCCGAAGAACGCCGGGCGCCAGAGCACGATGTCGGCAAGCTTGCCGGGTTCCAGCGAGCCCACCTCGCGGCTTATGCCGTGGGCCCGGGCCGGATTGATGGTGTATTTGGCGATGTAGCGTTTGACGCGCGCGTTGTCGTGGCGCACCCCATCGCCCGGCAAGACGCCGCGCTGCGCCTTCATCTTGTGCGCGGTCTGCCAGGTACGCATGATGACCTCGCCCACGCGGCCCATGGCCTGGGAGTCCGATGACATCATGCTGATCGCCCCCAGGTCCTGCAGGATATCCTCGGCGGCTATGGTCTCCGGGCGGATGCGCGACTCGGCAAAGGCCACATCCTCGGGGATCGCCGGGTCCAGATGATGACAGACCATGAGCATGTCCAGATGCTCATCGAGCGTGTTGACCGTGAAAGGCCGCGTCGGATTCGTGGACGAGGGCAGGACATTCGAATACCCGCAAACCTTGATGATGTCCGGGGCGTGACCGCCACCCGCCCCCTCGGTATGGTAGGTGTGGATGGTGCGGTCCCGGAACGCCGCGATCGTGTCATCGACGAATCCTGACTCGTTCAAGGTGTCGGTATGGATGGCCACCTGCACATCGTAACGCTCGGCGACACCGAGGCAGTTGTCGATCGACGAAGGTGTGGTCCCCCAGTCTTCATGCAGCTTGAGACCGATGGCCCCGGCCTCGATCTGCTCCTCCAGGGCCTTGGGCAGACTGGCGTTGCCCTTGCCCAGGAAACCGATATTCACCGGCATGTCCTCGATGGCGCCGAGCATCCGTTCCATGTGCCAGGGGCCAGGCGTGCAGGTCGTGGCATTGGTGCCGGCGGCGGGCCCGGTGCCGCCACCGATCAAGGTGGTGACGCCCGACATGAGGGCCTGCTCGACTTGCTGGGGACAAATGAAGTGGACATGGGCATCTATGGCCCCTGGCGTCGCAATCAGCCCCTCCCCGGCGATGATCTCCGTGCCCGGACCGATCGGGACCGTGACCCCGGGCTGCACATCACCATTCCCGGCCTTGCCGATGACCGCGATCCGGCCCCCCTTCAGGCCGATATCACCCTTGACGATGCCGCGATGGTCGACGATCAAGGCGTTGGTGATCACCGTATCCATGGCATGCGCGCAGTCATACTGGCCCTGACCTTGTCCATCGCGGATCACCTTGCCCCCGCCGAACTTCACCTCCTCGCCGTAGATCGCATGATCATGCTCGACCTCGATCCACAGATCGGTGTCGGCGAGCTGCACGCGGTCACCGACCGTGGGTCCGTAGAGCGCGGCATAGGCCTTGCGCGGGATATCGATCATGCGTCGAGCTCCCCCATCACCAGGCCCCGAAAACCGAACACACGCCGCAAACCCTCGTAGGGGATAAGCTCCACCTCGCGGCTCTGTCCCGGCTCGAAACGCAGGGCGGTCCCCGCGGGGATGTTGAGACGACAGCCGCGGCTTAGGGCGCGGTCGAACACCAGCGCCTCGTTCGTCTCGTAGAAATGATAATGGGATCCGACCTGGATCGGGCGGTCGCCGCGATTGGCCACCGTAAGGCGCGTCGACACGCGCCCGCCGTTCAGGCGCACATCATGACCCGCGGTATCGATCTCGCCTACCGTCATTGCGCCTCTCACAAGATGGGGTTGTGCACGGTCACAAGCTTGGTACCGTCGGGAAAGGTGGCCTCGACCTGCACCTCCCCCACCATGTCGGCCACGCCCGGCATGACGTCTTCGCGGGTAAGTATCGTGGTCCCGTAGCTCATGAGATCGGCCACGCTACGCCCGTCGCGCGCGCCCTCGAGCAGCGCCGCGCTGATGAAGGCCACGGCCTCGGGATAGTTCAGCTTCAGGCCGCGCGCGCGCCGCCGTTCGGCGACCAGCGCCGCGGTGAAGATCAAAAGCTTATCCCGTTCCTGGGGCAGCAAATCCATCGCGTCGATCCCGTCTAGGTTTGCCAGATCCTCGGCTCACAGGCGCCCACACCGAAATGCGCGCGCCGAACGATATGCCACGCCCGCGTCAGCGCATCGCGGGCGCGCTGCGCACTTTCGCCAAGGTAGCGGACAACGAGTATGTCGCCATTCTCACTGAACGACAAGGGCTCGGGGCCGTCGCGACACATGGCGCGCAGCGCGGCGGCATCGAATTCGCCCATTTTAGTGCAAACGAAGGTCGCGTAGACGCAGGCGCCGCCAAGGCCGTATTTTTGCCGGAGAACCGCGGAGCCGCCCTCATAAACGGCATGCTCCACCCACAACGGGAGGCCCTCGCGCCAGACACTGAAACGCTGATCGAAGACCCCCGATACGAACGGCTCATGGCTTGCCGGACGCCCGAGACACACGATATCCCAGCCGGCGAAGGACGCTCCCGCACCGAGGTCTATGCGTAGGGTGCTTTGCACGCGCGCCTCATGAAACACAATCGCCTCCATCGGCAGCCACTCGAGACGCGCGCCCGCCTCGAGCGTGAAGAGCATCCGTTGGCGCACGAATGGTCCCAACGATTTGTAAAATTTCGTGGCGGCGGGCGTCGTGAGCAACGCTTCAGCATCACGCTCGCAATGCACATCGAGGATCTGGCGGTCACCCCCGACATAACCGCCCGGTGGGTGCAGGACATAGGCATGCACGCATTCCGGGCCTTCCGGATAAAATGGACGCTGCACGCGCGCGGGCCCATGGTGGCGATTGGCGACAAGCGCGGTGCGCAACCCCTGGCGGGCAAAGCGCAGGGCCAAGGATGCATCCCATCCACCATCCGAGTTTCGCATGTCACCTTCCCCCGCGCGATGCATGGGACGGCGGCGGCGCGTCACCGCGCGCCCGTCCTGATAAAGTCGACGGGAAATTCGCAGGAGCGCCATGCCCGACGGCGGCACCGTGCAACCATTCCCTCGCGGGCCCTAAGAAAATCACCGCCGCGCCCTATCCGCCCCCAAACGGCGCGCGCCGCTCATGAAGGCCCTCGCGGTTTGAAGTCTGCTGCGCTGTTTATGGGCAAGGGAATCCATGGTTGCACCATAGTGGGGCGTACGACCCGCCCTCGCGGTCCCCGAGGTCCACGGCCTCCATGCCGACCCATCGGCAAGAACCCTCTATGGCCACCGCGCCCTCCATTGAGGAGGCGCTTACGTCATCACGCGAAAGGGGCCATCAAAGCAGACTCGTCGGCGCGACTCAAGTCTTTGTGCGTCCCCGGGCAATGTGTTTCCGGAACGATTATTGCAGGAGCTGCCGCGACAGTATGCGCCGCCGGGCAAGCCCGAGGTGGGCTGAGAGATGCTTCAGGTGCTTGGTACTTGCCAAAACCGGCGCCGACGGTATCCTTCGCGTTCCGCCGCGAGGCGCTACCGTTTTGGGAGGGAACCCAAGGATTCCAAGCGGTCCGCGTCTCGGCGAGACCGTCCCAGGGACGAGACACCATAAACAGGCGCCTCGGGAAACCATGGTAAATGGACGAGGCACGCGCCATCCAGGGCGCCTTGACAATTAGAGTTCGACAACGAGGAAGGACATCATGCGTAAATCACTGTTGGCGGTACCGGTCGCACTGTGCGGGCTTGGCCTTGCCGCCCCCCATGCCCATGCCACCCTGAACCCGCCCAAGGCCATCAACTTTTCCGCCGGGCCGCTCGGGACGCTGTCGGCGGAGGGCGTATTGAGCGCCGCCGGCACCTGGCAGAGCAATCCCGTGGGGCTCACCGGCCCGGCGGCCTACGGCACCGATCGCCATACGCGGCTCGATATCACCAACGCCGAGATGATCCTGCAGAAGACCACCGGTCTCGTGCAGTTCTTCGTCATGGCCGGCTCCTACAACTTCCCGACCCTCGGCGAACCGATACTGCCCACCCCTTCAGTGCCCTACTACTACTACGGGGCGGTGCCGGAGGCCTATATCACGCTCGCCCCGACCAGCCACTTCTCGGTGGAGGTCGGCAAGCTCCCGACCCTCATGGGCGGCGAGTACACCTGGAGTTGGATGAACCAGAACATCGAGCGCGGCCTGCTGTGGAACAGCGAGAACGCGGTGAGCCGCGGGGCGCAGGTCAACTACTCGATGGGACCGGTGAGCGCCTCGCTATCGTTCAACGACGGCTACTACTCCAACCACTATAACGTCCTGACCGGGCTCTTTAGCTACGCCCTGAACAAGAACAACACCGCCTCGGTGTTCTTCTATCACCACTTCGGCTCGACTGTCATCAACGATACGACGCTGAACCACGTCTACGCCGCGCCGGAGAACCTCGACAACAGCGACATCTACAACCTGCTCTATACCGCCAAGGTCGGCGCGCTCACCGTGTCGCCCTATCTGCAGTACATCTACGCCCCGAGCTCGGTGAAGCTCGGGCCGGGCTACACCCACTCCGATCACGCCTTCGGGGCGGCGCTGCTTGCCAACTACCACTTCACCCCCATGTGGTCGACGGCCGCGCGCGCCGAGTACGAGACCAGTACCGGCAACCCGGCGGGCACCGGCACCGGCACCAATGGCGGCTTCACCAACAACAACCTGTTGGGCTACGGCCCCGGCGCCAAGGCCTGGTCGTTCACGGTCACCCCGACCTTCCAGGACAAGGGCTTCTTCACCCGTGTCGAGCTGTCTTATGTGCGCGTCACGCACAGCACGGCAGCCTTCGGTGCGGCCGGCACCGCCCCCAACCAGGTGCGCGGCATGATCGAAACCGGGCTCACGTTCTAGACCTTACAGGCGCGGCGGGTCGGTACTGCCCGACCCGCACGCCGGCCGGTCCTTGTGAGAAAGGCCAGGGCGCGACACTGTCGCGCCCTTTTTTGCCCCGCGACACCACCTCTCGTCCGGGCATCCCGTCATGACCTAGCGGGTCTTGTCGTCATCGGTATGCCCTCCGCGCCGCCCCAAGCGCCGTCGTTGCCACAAGGCATAGAGGGCCGGGACCACGAGCAGCGCCAGGAGCGCCGCGCTGAACATGCCGCCGACGATGGGCGCGGCGATGCGTTTCATGACATCGGCGCCGGCCCCGTGACTGAACATGATGGGCAAGAGCCCGCCGACCACGAGCGTCAGGGTCATAGCCAGGGGTCTCAACCTCAGCATGGTGCCCTCCATCACCGCAAGCCGCAGGTCATGCCAGGTCTTCAAGGCATCGCGCGCGCGGTGCCGGGCCAAGGCCTGATCGAGATAGAGGAGCATCACGACCCCGAACTCGGCGGCCACCCCGGCCTGGGCGATGAAGCCCACGGCCACCGCCACCGATAGCTTGTAGCCGAGCCAGTAGACGAGCCAAAACCCGCCCACCAGCGACAAGGGGAGGGTCAGCAGGATGATGGCCGCCTCCGTCCAGCTTTGGAATATGAAGTACAAGAGCAGCGCGATCAGTATCAGCACCGCCGGGATGACCAGTTCGAGGCGCTGGTCGGCGCGGCGCATGACCTTGTATTCGCCCACCCATGATACGGTGTAGCCGGCCGGCAAGGCGCCGTCGCGGGCGATGGCGTGCCGCGCGCGCGCCACATACTGGCTTATGCTGGTCCCGGGGGCGAGATCGATGTAGACCCAGTTGCTTAAACGTCCATCGTCGCTCGTCAGCATCGGCGGTCCACCCTCGATGCGGATGCGGGCCACTTGACCCAAGGGGATCTGGGCGCCACCGGGGGCGGCCACGCGGCTTGCGGCAAGCGCCGCCAGTGACTGGCGCAATCGCCGTGGGTAGCGCAGTACCACCGGGAACCGGCGCAGTCCATCAACGGCGGTGGTCAGCGTGGCGCCGCCGATGGCGGTCTCAACTAGGCGGTTCACGTCCGCGACCGACAGGCCGTAGCGTGCCGCCCGGGCACGGTCGGTATGCACGACGATATAGCGCCCACCGGTCACGCGCGAGGCATAGGCGGATTCGGTTCCGGGGACCTTCTGCAGGGCCCCCTGGATACGTCGGCCGAGCCTCGCCAAGACAGCCAGCCGCGGGCCCGCGATCTTGATCCCAAGCGGGGTGGTAAGCCCGGTCGTGACCATGTCCACGCGGTTCTTGATGGGCTGGGTCCAGACGATGGACAGACCCGGGATATCGAGGGCCCGGGTCATGGCATCCTGAAGGCGGTGCAAGGTCATGCCCGCCGGCCAGCGTGATCGCCGCCGCAAGGTCACGGTGGTGTCGAACATGGGCAATGGGGCCTGATCGGTTGCGGTCTGCGCGCGCCCGGCCTGCCCGAAGACGGTCTTGACCTCGGGGAAGGTCTTCAGGATACGGTCGGTCTGCTGCAGAACCTGTCCGACCTCGCCGATCGAGACCGCCGGGTTCTGAAAGACGGGCATGTAGAGCAAGGTGCCTTCGTTCAGCGGCGGCATGAACTGCGACCCCAGGCGACTAAGGGGATAGAGGATGGTGAGGGTCAGCAGCAGCGCCACGACAAGGATGAGACGCGGGGCCGAAAGGACCATGCGGATCATTGGCGCATAGAGCGCGGCCAGGAACCGGTTCAGGGGATTTTTGTGTTCCGGGGGGATGTGTCCGCGAATGAACCAAGCCATGAGGATGGGCACGAGCGTGATGGAGAGCACCGCCGCCACCGCCACCGCATAGGTCTTGGTGTAGGCCAGCGGGGCGAACAGCCGGCCTTCCTCGCCGCCTAAGGCGAAGATCGGCAGAAACGCCACGGCGATGATCACAAGCGAGAAGAACAACGCCGGGCCAACCTCCTGCGAGGCCAGGAGGGCCGCCGTCCAGGGACCGGTGTCCGGTTCGCGCTCGAGGTGCTTATGCATGTTTTCGATCATCACGACCACCGCGTCCATCATCACGCCTATGGCGATGGCGATACCCCCCAAGGACATGATATTGGCGGGGATCCCCTGCAGCCACATGATCACAAAGGCAATCAGGATACCGAGCGGCAGGGCCACGATCGCCACCAGCGCCGAGCGCACGCGCCACAAAAAGATCAACGCGATGAGCGCCACGGCGGCGATCTCCTCAACGAGCTTTCCCGTCAGGGTGTGGATGCTGCGCGCGATGAGCGGCGCCTGGCTGTAGGTGGTGACCACCCGGACGCCGGGCGGCAGGGAGGTGCGCAGCGCCCGCAGCTTGCGCTCGATGCGATGAATGACGAGGTCGGCGTTACCACCCTGGTCCATCATGACGATCCCGCCCACGACCGGCCCCTCGCCGTTCAACTCCGCGAGGCCATTGGCGAGCTCGGGCCCGCGCTGGATACGCGCGACATCGCCGAGCATGACCGGCACGCCGTCGTGCACCCCGAGCGGGGCGCGCGCCAGATCCTCGAGCGAATGGATATAGCCCGAGGTGCGCACGATATAGCCCGTCGATCCCATATCCACGACCGACCCGCTGGTCTCGCCGTTGGCGGCGCGGATCGCGGCCTCCACCTGCGGCAGGGTCACCCCATAGGCGAGCAGCTTCTGCGGGTTCACCACCACCTGATACTCGGAGACCATGCCCCCCAGGGTCGCGACCTGGGCGACACCGGGGACGGCCTGGAGGGCGTACTTCAGGGTCCAGTTTTGCAAGGTCGTAAGCTGCGCGAGGTTCTCGGTCCCGCCAGGATCGGTAAGGGCGTATTCGAATATCCAGTCGACCCCCGAGCTATTGGGTCCGATCGCCGGTACGACCCCGGGCGGTAATCGTGACTGCGCCTGGCTCAGATACTGGAGCACAAGGTTGCGCGCCTGGTAGATGCGCGTGCCGCCCTTGAAGAGCACATAGACATAGGAGTCGCCGAACATGGAGTAGCCGCGCACCGCGGTTGCCCCCGGCACCTCCTGGAGCGTCGTCTCCAGGGGATAGGTCACCTGATCCTGCACCACCTGCGGGGCCTGCCCGGGATAGCGGGTCTTGACAATGACCTCGGCCGGTGAGATGTCCGGTAAGGCCTCCAGGGGGATATGGGTCAAGGCCAGGATTCCGGCGATAAGCAGGAAGCCGGTGGCGATCAGCACCAACACCGGATTCGTGATACACCAACGCATCACGGCCTTAATCATGGCGCACCCCGCCCTTGGTCGACGCCAAGTCGTGTCTTCCAGGACCCCCGGCCGTCTGCGCCGGCAGCATGCGCGCCTGCACGGCCTGGAACTGGGACTCGGAATACAGCAGGAACTGCGCGGCATCGACCACCTTTTCGCCGGCGCTAAGGCCGCGCCTTATGACCGTCCAGCCGCGACTCGAGGGCCCGAGCGTCACCTGCACCGGCAAGAAGTGTCCCTGGCCGCTACCGATCATGACGAAATCGCCGCGCCGGGTACGCAATACGGCGCTCGCGGGGACCGCCAAGGCCTGGCGCGGATGGGTCAGCACGGTCGCTTCGGCGTACATGCCGGGTCGCAGGAGTCCGCCTTGCGCCGGGACACTGAGTCGCGCGGTCACCGTGCGCGTCTTGGGATCGAGCGTCGGGTAGAGGAATGTCACACGGCCCGCCCATACCCGTCCCGGATAGGCTGGGAGCGTGAGGCGCACGGGGTCACCGATCCGCACCCATGGCAGCTGCGAGGCGTAGATCGCGACGTTCACCCACACGCGGTCGAGGTTGGTGATGCGCATGAAATCATGACGTGGCGAGACATGGCCGCCCTGATGGACACCGAGGCGTTGCACCACCCCGGAGACAGGCGCCGTCACCGGAACGTAGCGCAGCGGCCGCCCGCGCCGATCGAGCGCCCGTATGTCCGCGCGGGTCAGTCCGAGCAGGCGCAGGCGCTCGCGCGCGGCAAGCCCCAGGCGCGCGTTGCCGGCGATACCTCGAACCCCTCGGGCAATGAAATATTCGCGCTCGGCGGCATACAGGGCCGGCGCGTAGACCCATGCCAGGACCTCCCCGCTACGCACCGGATCACCCACGGCGCGCGCATTGAGGCGCTCCACCCACCCCGAGAACCGCGGATTGATGGCATAGACCCGATTTTCGTCGACCACGACGGTCCCCACGGTATGGATGGGACGGCCCATCGGCCGAAGTCGTACCGAAACCAGGCGGACACCGAGACTTTGCCGAAGACGCGGGTTGATCGCGAGCCCCGGATGGCTGGTGGCCTTCACGCTCGGCGCATAGACCGGTGTATAGGCCATGCCCATATTGTCCTTCATGGGGTGATCCGCATGAATGCTCGGGTTCATGGGGTTCGCCCAATACAGGATGCGGCGCTTGGCCTTGGCCATCGATCGCGGCGCCGGCGTGGCCTTTGGAGGGGCACCGGGGGACGACGCCGTGACATACCAGACCGCCCCCACGGCGGCCGCGATACCCGCACCCGCGACCAGCAAACCTTTCCACTTATTGGCCATTGCCGTATCCCCCCGATCGTTGTGTCGTCAGCCAATCGATCTCGGCCGCCACGGTTTCGAGATCCTTGCGCTCACTGAGGCGCAAGAGCGCGTACTTCAGGACCCGCTTCTGGGCGGCCAGGGCCGCAGTCATGCCAAGACGCCCGGCGGCATAGGAATCCAGGGCCGCGGAGAAGGCCGCCCGCGCCGTCGGCAGGAGCGACCTCTGGGTGCGCGCAAGCTCGCGCTTCAAGGCGGCATGGAGGGACTCAGCGCTGCGCAAGCGCCGTGTCAGGGCGAGGCTCTGGTCCTCGTAACGGTAGCGCGCCTCCAGACTGCGGGCGCGCGCGGCATCAAGCCTCTGATCCTGGCGTTCGGCCGGGAAGATCGGCAGACTGAAAGAAAGACCTACCGACAACCAATTGGGGCTACCGGGGAAAAAGTCCTTGCCATAGGCGGCCTTGACCGTGATCGCCGGCCAATAAGCGCTCTTGGCGATGCCGACCGCGGCGCGCGCCGCGCGCCATTCATCGCGCGCCGCAAGCAGCGAGGGCTGACGGGCCACGCGGCCGGTGGCGGTCGCGGGACCGGGGGCGGGCAAGACCGGCCACCGGGTGGCGAGCGCCGGGGGCCGGGGGCGCGCCAGGATCTGGGCGATACGCGCACGCGCGGCCGCGCCGCTCGCATGAAAACGGTCGGCGCGATTGCGCAGGGCGTCGACGGCGAGCTCGGCGCGCAGGACATCGGTCAGGGAGGCGCGGCCGGCGCGATAACGGGCACGGGCGGCGGCAAGGGTCTCCCGGGCGAGGCCCTCCTCGCGCGCAATGGCCGCCACCGCCCTATGGGCGTAAAGGGTCGCAAACCAGGCCTGGCGCAACAGGAAAACGATCTCGGCGCGCCGCTCGTAGCCGTTCTCGATGGCGGCGCGCGTCGTGAAGGCGGCCTTGCGACGCCGGGCGGTAAGCGCGCCCCACGCCGGAAAGGCCTGGCTCACCCCGAACTGGACGACGCTCATCTGCTGCTGACTCATCGAAAAATTGTCTAGCGGCACGTTCTGCGCACCGAGCGACAGTCGCGGGTCCGGCAGCTGCCCCACGGCCACCGCCTCGTGACGGAGGCCGACCACCGCCTGACGCAAACCCTCGAGGCTTGGGTTTACGCGCACCGCCAAGGCCTCGGCCTGCGACAGACTCAAACGCCGGGCGGCATCGGCGGAGGCGCAATGACCAAGACCCAGGGCCGTCGCCACGAGCAGGACGAACACCAGGACTGCGCGTGGGGCGTCGACTACGGGATGGGCGGTTGGCGGGCACGGGCGGTTGCGTAAATGGCAGTCTGCGGTCCTGCCACAACGGAATCGGCGGCGGTACGGGGACGTATCGCCGGGCACATAACGATCATCAGGGTCTATCACGGGCAGTCCTCGGTAATGGATCGACGCCTGCTCTGCGCAGGGCCTTTCGACACCGATGACCGCTTAAATCAGGAGGCGAGCGAAACGCAGATAGGGAGGTGGGGCGCGACTTGCATACCGATCGGCCCGCCGCGGGGCGAGCCCCAGCAGCGGCGCTTCTGGGAGAACCGCGAAGGATTGGACCAACAGGGCGGGCTGGGTCAGAATCACACCCGCCATGCCCGGCCCCACCCGATGCCGGCACTGGAGTTGGCGGCAGGCGGTCATCCCGTGTCCCCAGCCATGGGATCGTTTCATCATCCCGGCCATGTGCGGCATCATCCGGCACATGGTCGTCATGTGCGGCCCACTGTTATAGGCGGCCGCCTGCAGGGGCCACAAGCCCATGAATGCGAGCCATGCCGCCAACAGCATGCGGGGGGAACGACGGGCCGATCGGAACACGGGCGCCTTTGGGTTCTTGGGACTGGGAACCATCCTAGGCGGGCGATGGGGTGGCCGTCAAGACAAGGAGGGCCCGTAGTGGCGCCTGGCCCCTCGACGGGGCCAGGCGCCGGACCGCAAACCGTCAGCGGTGTCCCAGGTAGAAGTGCCGCAGCACATTATGGCCGAGGACCTGCTGAAGGGCGGCAAACAAGACATGCCCGATCAGGTAGGCCCAGACGATGTACGACAGCCAGAGGTGCGTGGTGGCAAGCGTCGTAAAGAACGCATAGGCGGTCGAATGCAGGGACAAACCGTAACCACCGGGGATCTCCATGTACATGAGCAGACCGGTAGCGGCCATACCCGAGACCGCCAGCAGACCTATGCCGTGCATGAAGCTCGACAGACCTGTCCGATCCCCAGACCCCGGCAATTTTCCTAGAAAGACCTCCAAGGCCTCGCGCGCGACTATGCGCATCCCGGCGCGATTCCACGGGAATAATATCGGAAGGTCCCGTCGTGCCCATGTCCACATCCAGTCTATGATGATGACGAGCGTCGTGGCGATGCCCAAGACACTGTGGATGAAAAGCCACTGCGGGCGGGTACCTCGCGATACGATCAGACCCGTCGACAACTCTGCAAGAACCGTGACGGCAAGCGCCGCATGCACCACGCGCGTGCCGTTATCCCATGGCCGTGATTCCATAAGAGTCTCCTTTTATACTTATATAGCCACGTGTTCCGGTCGTGGCTCAAGACCGCCATCCCCATTGCTAGCGGGGATGTAACAGCACCAATAATATGAGCGGGATAATGGCACCTTGTCAAAAACGGGCGGCGTACCATAAAGGACCACCGAGAACGGCGCGGACTTGAACATGTCCGTGATCGGATTCCAAAATCCCCTGTTCCGGCCGGCCACATAAAGAACACATGTTTCGACGAGTGCCGTTGTTTAGGCCGTACAAATACAGCTCCCTCGCTCGTGATGCACCAGTGGTAGTGGTGGCACGAGAATGCCGCTCCAGAGAAAGGGTGTGGGACCATAATCGCGCACTCTGTCTACTAAGCGCCGGACTTCAATCACCGCGTGCTTCGAAAGCCCCCGAACGCCTTTGAGGCGCATCACGAATACCCGCAACGCTTTTGCGCCGATATCCGGGCACTCCCGACTGTCGAATTCAGATGAGAACCTTAAGCGCCGGAACATTATCCCATCGGCCGGGCGCATGGCCAGGGACAAGCCGGAGCAGGTCTGTCGTCACTGAGGAATTGACGACCATACCGAGTACGACAATATGTATCAATTTTTGGGCTTGACGCCGCCTTTGCGGCCCAAACCGAAACCCACCCGGTAGAGATCGGGCATATCCATGCGCCGATCCCTCTTCATCTCCAACACCCCCAGCCGGATGCAGTCGTCCCTCACCCCCTCCCATCCCAAATCGGCATGCTGCGCCGGCAATCTTTGGGTGCGCGCACTGGCCGGCCCTCGGGGAAACGAATCACGCCACCGATCCCGTATAAGATCGTAGCCGCAAGGAACGTTGAGCCCCCTAAGGGCCCCGAGAAATTCGCGAACCCACGGGTAGTCCTCCGCCATCTCCCTCACCCGGATTTGGGAGGCTTCTTGAATGCCACGCTTTATACTCTCGTAATGCAAGGCAAACCGGTGATCCGGGTAGCGCTGCCGGGAGTCGTCAGCGGCTTGGTGAATAGCTGCGAGGAATGATCTGGGGGATGTTTGGCCCCTCCCGTCGGCAAGATGTCCCACGGCCCACGTGTAAGGGACCCCTCGTCTCGGATCCTTGCCCATCCATTCGCCGGCGAGCGCCTCGAATAACCGCCGTTGCGTAGGGGATTCACGCTTGAGCGCGTCCGGGAGCAGGTAGGTACCCTGGCTCCCCGCGGAAAGGCGCTCGCCGGTTATCGCTGAACACAGGGCCCGTATGAGCCCGCCATTACTCCCTGGCGCATTGACGAGCCTCTGCCACAACATCCCGTGCAAATCGTGCCGCTCCCAGGTCAGCTCGGCCTTGGTCGCCAGGAGTTTCGAGGCGTCCGCGAAGTTGGTCACGGTGCGGTCCAGCTGGTCTTCGCGCATGAACACCTTCGCATGCAACCGAGGGTAGGACTTTAGCCAAAGCGCCGCCTTCAGAAGGCCGCGCGCGATAAGATCCATCGCGTCCCAGTTATCACTCGTTCGATCAAGGGCATCGAATACAATGAGGCCGAAACGATCGTCTTGATCGAATTGATGATGTGCCCGGCGAATTAGACGGGCGACATTTTCGGGATTTTCCCGTATCCAGTTGACCGTATCGAACCAACGTTCCACCGGAATATCTTCGCCGACGCTGGCGGCAAGCCAGCGGACGATTATCGCGCGCCAGATATCATAAGCGTCGATACCAGCCTTGAGCATTTGCGCGAACCCGTCGGCATTCGGGTAATCCTCTATCGCCTCTTTCACCGAAAACCCGACACGAACCTCGGCGCGGTCCAGCTCTCGGACGGTAGTACCCAATAATTCACGCAGCGACGGCGAACTCAAGGCGCCGGTCCAGAATGACTTGCCGACACCGCGGGCCCCTATGACAATATTGGCCTCAAGCCGCAGGGCCTTTACATGGTTGGGGGGGATGTAGAGGGTATCGGGCTGTGGCACCTCGCCGAAGTTGCTCGTCTCGAAACGAGCCGCCAGAATCGCATCCCGCAACTCATTGACGCTAAACATTCGTGTCCCCGACAGGACCGGCGAGGCGTGCGAGGCTCGCGATCAGGGATCCGAACACCAACTCGATGTCTCTTGACTCCATGTCATCGAGGCTACCGCGCAGGGATCGTAGCCCGGAGAACATACGATGCCAACGGACCGTGCAGGGGTAATGTGGCGCCGAGGCGTCCGATTCCGCGAAGCTCCAGAGACGCCCCGCAGTGTCGCCTGGCGCGACCTCATCATACATCTCATCCAGAAATAGCTCATAACTCTGTTCGCGAGTCGCCTGAACATACTCAACCGAGTCGACCTCCGGCACCATGGCCGCCACAACCTGCAAGCGCTCTCTTATGGTCTCGGCGACACCCGCGGTCCGCCAATGTTGTAGAAGGATTCGATAGCCAGACCAGCTCTGCTCATCGGCCGTGGCGAAGAGCAATACCGGGTCCGCTCCGAGTCCTACGATGGAGGCCGCGGCAATCTCGTCGATACCAGCACGGGCGTCAATCAATACGACATCGGGATTATGCTGATCTTCTAAAAGACCAATGAGCCGCGAAAGGCGCGTTACCCACCCTTCGGGCCGATGGGGGTCATTCCTCTTCGCCATCCAGACGCGGCCCAGCTTGGCGATGTATTCGCCTGGATCCCGGCCGTGGGCCGGCACGACATAGATCTCGCCGTCGTGAGCAAGCCCGCTCGTGGCAACCATCTCGTGCAACAGCGGCTCCGCATTGTCGACGAGGTCCTCGACCAGCCAATCCACGATACCGAAGGACGGGCGTCGATCTGGCGGCAAAAGGGCCGACGATAAACCCGGGGATTCCAGATCCAAGTCGAGCACCAAAACACGTTTCCCGGCCTGCGCCAAGGCCCAGGCCGATGCGGCGAGCGCCGTCGAACGGCCGACCCCACCCTTGATCGAATAAAAAACGATACGGCGTGGGGCACGGGAGATTATCGGCGCAACGGAGGCCCAATCGCTCTCCAGCGCCAGGCGGTCGACGACGCGCACGTCCACGAAACCTTCCAGAGGGAAACCGGGCGCATCCATGGAGACGGATTCCGTATCCTCTTCGAACAGAAACGCGGATCGGGCCGGATAACCGTGAGGCCCAAGGGCCGCCTCGAGGGCGCCGGCCAATGAATCGAGCACCGCCACGGCCTGCTCGCTCGACCGCAGCCGCGCCGGCACAATGAGTCGTACGCGGCCATTGAGATCGCGGTTCACGACCAACGGCTTCACAACCGCGAGATCGTCCCTATGAGTCTCGAGGACATGTCTCACGCGCGGCACAATGTCGTCAAACGTCGGCGTCATGGCATCAATCCCGCGATGGTAGCCTGGGAGATGAGCAGATGCACCGCGTCGGCGCCGACCTTGTGGGGCATCACCCGGCTTTCATCAAAGCAACACTGTGCGGCATAACGTTGCGAGGCGTGCCAGTTGGAAAACGGGTTCCCAGGAGACAGGGTGTATCCTGCCCCCTGGGAATGGCCGGAACGGTAGGTCTCGTAACGGTCCCACGCCCTCTCGACGTGCACGCGGTCGTCGTCGCGGGAAGGCGCGCCGTCCGAGACCCGCGTACCCATGCCAAACGCCACCATGAGACACTTGAGACCACATTCGCACGCCAGGCCGTAGAGATGATCGGCATTGGCCCAACGTCCGGCGCCAAACAGTTGCCCCGCGTCATGCCAATGACGCTCATGGGCATCCGCGAAATCGGCATTCATCTTGCTGATCTCCTTATGATGACCACGGACTTGCTGCCGAGGCTCGAACGCGCCATACATTATGGCGCGCACAGGGCGCCGCGAGCGCGCAGGACGCCCTCAATGCCCGGGCGTTCGAGCGCGCCCAAAACGACGCGGGACGCGGGCCCCGCGAGAGAACCCCGACGTCGGGCCGGAGCCGATGAATCGTACAATATCCGGGGCGGTGACGCCAAGGCGAGCACAACCCGACCGATAGGTGGGGCTGCCGAGGCTCAAAATAGCGAGTAGGGATCGACATCCACCGACCAGCGCACGCGCGGTGCGTCGGGGATTTCGGGGATCCGCGAAAGCCAGACCTTGAGCCAGGCCTGCAGGGCCGCACGTCTTTGACTCGTCACCAAAAGCTGGGCGCGATAGTAGCCGGCGCGACGCGCGAGGACCGCCGGGAGCACGCACCCCAGGGTCACATCGGACGAGTCCGCGGCAAGCCGCCTTGCGGCCTCCAAAAAGCGCGTGGCGAGGTTCGGCGCGCGCGCCTCGGCACGCATGAGCGCGCAATGGGCGTAGGGTGGAAACAGCGTATCCCGCCGATCGCGCAAGGCCAGCTCGGCGAAGGCCTCGTAATCCAGGCGGGTGAGCGGTGCCCACAAGGGATGCATGGGGTGATGGGTCTGGATGAGGACCTCGCCGGGCTTTTCATCGCGCCCCGCACGGCCGGCCACTTGCACGATCTGGGAAAACAGTTGCTCGTCGGCGCGAAAATCGCCGCCGTGGAGCCCTTGGTCGGCATGGATCACGCCGACGAGCGTGACATGGGGAAAGTCATGGCCCTTGGCCAACATCTGTGTGCCGATCAGGACATCGATCTCATGCCCGTGGACCTTGCGCAGCAACGCCTCGAAGGCCAGGCGACTTGCGGTCGTGTCGCGGTCCACGCGCGCGATGCGGGCCTCGGGCAGGACGCGGCGCAGGGCCTCCTCGATGCGCTCGGTACCCTCGCCGACACGCAGAAGCTTGGGGTGGCCGCAACGGGGACACACCGCCGGCACCGGTTGTTCGCGCCCGCAATGGTGACAACGCAGGCGATGGCGACCCAGGTGGACCGTAAGACGCGCATCGCAGCGGTCGCAAGGGGCATGCCAGCGGCATTCGGGGCAGAGCAATACCGGGGCATAACCGCGCCGGTTCAGAAACAAGAGCGCCTGCTCACCGCGCGTAAGCCGCGTGCGCAAGGCCTCTATCAGCGGTGCGGACAGGCCGCTACGCGACGACTCGCGCCCGAGATCGACCAGACGCACGGTCGGCATGGTCCGCTGTGGCCCACGATTCGGCAAGGCGAGCAGGTGGTAGTGGCCCTGGCGGGCGTGGCGGTAGCTCTCAAGGGATGGGGTGGCCGAACCGAGCACCACCGGCACGCCGAGATGCTTGGCGCGCCATACGGCAAGATCGCGGGCATGGTAGCGAAAGCCCTCCTGCTGCTTGAAGGACGGATCGTGCTCCTCATCAACGATGATGAGGGCCAGGCGGTGCATGGGGGTAAACACCGCGGAGCGGGTCCCCACGACCACGGCCATGCGCCCCGCGGCGGCCGCCGACCAGATGCGCGCGCGTTCGCCTGCGGCGCAGCCCGAGTGCAGCATGCCGACCACCGGGCCCAACCGCGCGCTAAGACGCGCGACAAGCTGCGGGGTGAGCCCGATCTCTGGCACCAGCACGAGCGCCTGGCCACCGGTGGCCAGGACCTCCGCCAGGAGCTCGAGATAAACCTCGGTCTTACCGCTGCCCGTCACCCCGAACAAAAGAAAGGCGGCAAAGCGCCCCAAGGCGGCCGCCACCGCGGCGCACGCATCCCGCTGATCGGGGCGCAACACCACGGCGGATGCGGTGGCCGCCGGGACGAATCCCTTCTCGGCCTCGCATTCCTCCACCAGACCTTGCGCGCGCAGCGCCCGCAGAGCGGGTGCAAGGCCAGGCCCGCGGGCCCTCAGCTCGCCTTCGGTCATCACACCCGCCGCCTTGATGGCGGCCCATAAGGCCGCCTGGCGCTTGGCCCGCGCAAAACGCGACGCCGGCTGGGCCTGCCCGTCGGCCGTCAGCCGGTAGGCCTTGGCGGGGGCAACGCCCTGGCCGCGCTTCAGCCCGGCGGGCAGGGCCGCAAACAGCACCTCCCCCAGGGGGTGATGATAATAGTCGGCGGCGAATCGCAGCATGTGAATCTGCTCGCCCGACAGGAGCGGCTGGGCGTCGATGACCTCGAGGATGGGGCGCAGGGCCACATCCGCGACGGGATCGACCGGCACCTCGACCACGATCCCCGTCAGCACGCGGCGCCCGAACGGGACGCGGACACGGATGCCGGGCGCAAGCGGCCGCTCGTGCTCGTAGTCAAAACTCCGCCGCAGCGGAACCGGCAGACCTACGCGAATCGCGACCACGTCATCGCCCCTCGCCCCTCCTGGTTCACGGCCGACAACCCAAACCGCTTGCGATTCCGACGCTAAACGGCTGGATAAAAAAGCAATTCCACCTTACCCACAAACTCTGTGGATAACTGTGTTGAAAAGCGACGGGAAGCGCTCCGCCCTTGGCCTGATTGCTGATTCCGCTTTAAACTGATGAAAAATTAAGCGGTCTATATTTTCTCTTATATTTCAAGTTGTTAACTAAAGCCGCGGGAAATCCCCCGGGCCATCGGTGGGACGGTCTCCGGGGGGCTTGACACACAGCCGAAATGTGAATAACCAACGGGATGCATCAGCAAAAACTGAAATAAGACCGCCCCAAAAGGGGCCTTACTGCCCATTTCGGGGGCACCCGCCGGGCGCCGGTCGTCGGGGACCTCAGGGATGCGGGCGCGCACTCACCGCGTGCACGGTATCGATACAGAGGCCCACCTGCCCCGGGTCGACGTCCGGCCGTACGCCATGACCGAGGTTGAAGACATGCCCCGGGCCCTCGCCGAAGTCCGCGAGCACCGCCCGGACCTCGGCGGTGAGCCGCTCGGGGGGGGCATAGAGGGCCATGGGATCGAGATTCCCCTGCAAGGCCACCCTATCTCCCGTGGCCGCGCGGGCGGTGACAAGCGAGGTCATCCAATCGATCCCCACGGCATCGCACCCGGTCTCGACCAGGGCCGGCAGCCAACACCCGCCGCCCTTCGTGAACACCACCACCGGCACGCTCGCGCCGTCGCGTCGACGGCTGAGACCGTCCACAATGCGCGCCATGGGGTCACGCGAATAACGCAGAAAATGATGGGCCGCGAGACTCCCTCCCCAGGTGTCGAAGATCATGACCGCTTGGGCCCCGGCCTCGATCTGGGCATTCAGATAGGCGGTGACCGCCTCCGTGAGCACCGCGAGCAGGGCCGTGAGCGTGGCCGGATCGGAGAACAACAGGCCCTTTACGCGCCGGAAGTCGTCGCTCGCCTGCCCCTCCACCATATAAGTCGCGAGCGTCCAGGGAGACCCCGAGAACCCGATCAGCGGGCACAGACCGGCAAGTTCGCGCCGCACACGGCTTACGGTGTCGAGCACATAGCGCAGGCCCACGGTGGGATCGGGGGCCCGCAGGCGCGCCACATCGTGGGGATCGCGGATCGGCCGTTCGAACCGCGGACCCTCACCCTCCACGAACGACAGGCCAAGCCCCATGGCGTCCGGGATGGTGAGGATGTCGGAAAACAGGATCGCGGCATCGAGGGGGAATCGGCGCACCGGCTGCAGGGTGACCTCACAGGCGAGTTCCGGTGTCTGGCACATGGCCAAAAACGACCCGGCGGCCGCGCGTAATGCCCGGTATTCGGGGAGATAGCGGCCGGCCTGACGCATCAGCCACACCGGCGTCATGTCCACCGGCATGCGCATGAGCGCCCGGAGCAGGCGATTGCCGCGGTTCGGGGCCGCACCGAGATCCATCATGACGCGAGATAGTCCAATATGCCTTCGGCGGCCTGACGCCCCTCGTACACGGCCGTGACCACAAGATCCGAACCCCGTACCGCGTCCCCGCCCGCGAACACCTTGGCCTGCGTCGTCTGGTGACGATACCGACCGTCAGCCGGCGCCATGATGCGGCCGGCGGCGTCCGTCCCTATGCCGGACTCGGCAAGCCAGGCCGGGGGGCTTGGGCGGAAACCGAATGCCACGATGACGTCGTCTGCCGGGATCAGCTGCTCGCTGCCGGCAACTGGTTCCGGGCGCCTGCGGCCACGCGCGTCGGGTTCGCCGAGCCGGGTCTCGACCACGCGCACGCCCTCGACCCGCCCATCGCCCACGATCTCCACCGGGGCACGATTCCAGACGAATCGCACCCCTTCCTCCTTGGCATTCGCGACCTCGCGCCGCGATCCGGGCATGTTGGCCTCGTCGCGCCGGTATACACAGGTCACCGAGGCCGCGCCCTGACGTATCGCGGTGCGGTTACAATCCATGCCGGTGTCGCCACCCCCGAGCACCACGACCCGCCGGCCCTTCAAATCGACATAAGGGGCCTCGCCCTCGGGCAACGTGAGATCACGACGCGTCACCGCGGCCAGATAGGGGAGCGCCTTGTGGACCCCCGGCAGGTCCTCGCCCGGGAACCCCCCCTCGATGTAGGTGTAGGTGCCCACGCCCACGAATACCGCGTCGTAGTCACGCAGCAGGTCGGCGAACGGCAGGTCCTCGCCTATGCGGGTATTCAGCAGGAATTCGATGCCCATGCCCTCGAACACCGAGCGCCGCACGCGCACGACCTCCTTCTCGAGCTTGAAGCCCGGGATGCCGAAGGTAAGCAGCCCGCCAATCTCCGGGTTGCGGTCATAAACCACCGCCTTCACACCGTTGCGCGCCAATACGTCGGCGCAGGCGAGGCCCGCGGGCCCGGCCCCGACGACGGCAACACGCCGCCCGGTGGCCACGACCTGGCTCATGTCCGGACGCCAGCCGCGGGCATAGGCCTCGGTGAAGATGTACTTCTCGATCGAACCTATGGTGACCGCGCCAAATCCGTCGTTCAGCGTACAGGCCCCCTCGCACAGGCGGTCCTGAGGGCACACCCGCCCACAGACCTCGGGGAGACTGTTGGTCTGGTGTAGAAGCTCCACGGCCTCGAAGATATTGTCCTCGGCGATCAACTTCAGCCAATTGGGAATGTAGTTGTGCACCGGACAACGCCATTCACAGTAGGGGTTGCCGCACCCGAGACAACGGCCGGCCTGCTCGGAGGCCTTGCTGGGATCGAAGCCCTTGTAGATCTCACGGAAATCGTGGATACGCACGACCACGTCCTTCTTGACGGGATCGGTGCGCGGCTTGTCCAGAAACTGAAAGACGTTGGCCATCAATGGCTCTCCACGAGCAGGGTATCGATGCGCACCGCCTTGGGCTTTACGAGCCACATGTGCGCGGCCGCCTCCGACCAACCCGCGAGCAGGGCGCGCGCATGAGCGCTGCCGGTCGCCTCCGCGTACTCGCTCACGCGATCGCGCAGGAACGCCTGGTAGGCATCCATGGATTCGCCGGTAATGCGATGGATATCGATGAGTTCGTGGTTGTAACGATCGACGAAGGCCCCGGCCTTGTCATAGACGAACGCGAATCCCCCCGTCATGCCGGCCCCGAAGTTCAGGCCGGTCTCGCCCAGCACGATCACACAGCCGCCGGTCATGTACTCACAGCCATGGTCCCCGACGCCCTCGACGATCGCGAACGCGCCGCCATTGCGAACCGCGAAGCGCTCGCCCGCGAGCCCGGCTGCATAAAGCGTCCCGCCGGTCGCCCCATAGAGGCAGGTGTTGCCGATGATGGCGGCCTTATCGCTCGCGAACCGTGAGTCGCGCGGCGGGTAGATCACGATTCGCCCGCCGGCCATACCCTTGCCGACGTAGTCATTGGCATCGCCCTCGAGCTCGATGGAAAGGCCGGGGGCATTGAAGGCCGCGAGACTCTGGCCGGCCGAGCCCTGCAGTCGCAGCGTGACCGTCCCGTCCGCCAGACCGTTGGCCCCGAACCGTCGCGCGATCTCGCCGGAGAGCCGCGCACCGATCGAACGGTGCACATTGCGGATCGCATAGGTGAGGACCACGGGTTCGCGGGTGGCGAGTGTCGGCAGGGCGTCCTTCATGATGTGCAAGGCAAGCTCGCCCTTGTCGAACGGCGGGTTACGTTCCGTCAGGCAGTGCTGTGGCAGGCCGTATTCGATACCGGCATCCGAGATGATATCGGTGAGACGCAGGGCCTTTTGGCGTGGCGTCAACCCCGGCAGGACCGTCAGAAAATCGGTGCGCCCAATGACGTCGTCCAAACGCGACACCCCGAGGAAGGCCAGCCACTCGCGCACCTCCTCGGCGATGAACCGGAAGTAGTTCATCACCATTTCCGGCAGGCCGTGGAAATGCGCCTCGCGCAGGCGCTTGTCCTGAGTCGCGATCCCGGTCGCGCAGTTGTTCAAGTGGCAGATGCGCAGATACTTGCACCCCAGCGCCACCATCGGCCCGGTACCGAACCCGAAGCTCTCGGCGCCGAGGATCGCGGCCTTGACGACATCCAGGCCGGTCTTCAGGCCGCCGTCGGTCTGCAGGATCACCTTGTCGCGCAGGCCGTTGGCACGCAGGGTCTGATGGGCCTCGCTCAGCCCAAGCTCCCAGGGGGTGCCGGCGTACTTCACCGATGTAAGCGGGCTTGCGCCGGTCCCACCGTCGTAACCGGAGATCGTGATATGGTCGGCGTAGGCCTTGGCGACACCCGCCGCGATCGTGCCCACGCCAGGGCCGGACACGAGCTTCACCGAGACGCGCGCCGTCGGGTTCACCTGCTTCAAATCGAAGATAAGCTGTGCCAGATCCTCGATGGAGTAGATGTCATGATGCGGCGGCGGCGAAATCAGCGCGACACCGGGCTTCGAACAGCGCAGGCGCGCGATCATCTCATTGACCTTGTGGCCCGGCAGTTGCCCGCCCTCGCCGGGCTTGGCCCC
The DNA here is from genome assembly GCF_003184265.1 of Acidiferrobacter sp. SPIII_3. GTDB lineage: Bacteria > Pseudomonadota > Gammaproteobacteria > Acidiferrobacterales > Acidiferrobacteraceae > Acidiferrobacter. The sequence goes on from NZ_CP027663.1 coordinate 3,215,253, forward strand.
TTGCGCGATCTTGATCTGCAGCATGTCGGCGTGCACTAGGTAGTGCGGCGTCACGCCAAAGCGTCCGGAGGCGATCTGCTTGATCTTTGAGGTCTTGATCGTGCCGTAGCGCGCCGGATCCTCGCCGCCCTCACCGGAATTCGAACGTCCCCCGAGGGTGTTCATGGCGATCGCCAGGGCCTCGTGCGCCTCCGGCGAAAGCGCGCCGAGACTCATGCCCGCCGAATCGAAACGCTTGTAGAGGGCGGTCGCGGGCTCGACATCCCTCACGGGGATAGCGGCGCGATCGCCACGCAATGCGAGCAGATCCCGGACCATCGCCGGCTTGCGCCCATTCACGAGCCCGGCATAGACCTTGTAGGCCTCGTAATCGCCGGAACGCACCGCGTCTTGCAGGGCCTGCACCACATCCGGATTGTAGGCGTGGTACTCGCCGCCGTGGATGTATTTCAGCAACCCCCCCTGGCGGATGGGCTTGCGGCTGCTGAACGCCTCGCCGGCCAATGTCTCGGCGTCGTACGCGAAATCCGTGAAGGTGCTGCCGCCGATGCGGCTCGTGGTCCCGCGAAAGCACAGATCCACGACCTCGTCGGCGAGACCTATCGCCTCGAAGAGCTGGGCACCGCGATAGCTCGCGATCGTCGAAATACCCATCTTCGACATGATCTTCAGAAGGCCCTTGTTGATCCCCTTGCGGTAATTCTTGACGGCATGGGCCTCGTCTTGCGAACGGATCTCGCCTGTGCGGACCAGATCGGCGATCACCTCATAGGCGAGATAAGGAAACACCGCCGTCGCCCCGTACCCTATGAGGCACGCGAAGTGGTGCGGGTCGCGCGCGCTGCCGGTCTCCACGACGATATTGGCCTGGCAGCGCAGACCGGCCGTGACCAGCGCGTGATGCACCGCGCCCACGGCGAGCAGCGCATGGATCGGCAGGCGGCCACGGGTGACATCGCGATCCGATAGCGCGATGACGACCGCGCCACCTCGCACCGCGGCCACGGCGGCATCGATGAGCGCGCGCAGCGCCGCCTCAAGCGTCGTGGCCCCCGCCTCGTAGTGCAGATCGAGACGGGCGACGCGATAGGCCGGGTCGTCCTGCGCGATAAGCCGCGCGAACTTGCAGCGGCTCAAGACCGGCGAGGCCACCTCGAGACGCGCGGCATGATCGGCGGTCTCCTCGAAGAGATTGCGTTCCGGCCCAAAACTCGTGTTGAGGGACATTACGATCGCCTCGCGCAGCGGGTCGATCGGTGGATTCGTGACCTGCGCGAACTGCTGGCGGAAATAATCGTACAGGGAGCGCACCCCGGTCGACAGGACCGCCATGGGCGCATCGTCCCCCATCGAACCCGTGGCCTCCTGGCCATCCTCGGCGAGCACCCGGATGATCTGATCGCGCTCCTCGAAGGTCACCTGAAAGAGCTTCTGGTGCACGGCGATGTCGATCGCCGGACCCTGGGCCTCGTGGGGCTTGAGCGTGCCTTCCAGGTGCCGGGTGCGCGCATCCAGCCATTTCCGGTAGGGTTGGCGGGAGGCCAGACGCGCGTCGATCTCCGCCGGCAAGAGCAGCGCGCCGGTCTCGGTATCGACCGACAAAAGCTCGCCCGGCCGCAATCGGCCCTTGGCGACCACATCGTTGCTGGCATAGGGATGGACACCAATCTCGGAGGCGATGGTGATATGCCGGTCGCGGGTGATCACCCAGCGCGCCGGACGCAGGCCGTTACGATCCATCACGCACGAGGCGTAGCGCCCATCCGTAAACACGATTCCCGCGGGGCCGTCCCACGGTTCCATGTGCATCGCGTGATACTCATAGAACGCGCGCAGATCGGGGTCCATGTGCGGGATGTTCTGCCACGCCGGCGGGATCAGAAGCCGCATGGCCCGGAAATAGTCGGCGCCGCCCGCGAGCAGGGCCTCGAGCATGTTATCGAGGCTCATGGAGTCGGATCCCGATTGCGAAACCAGGGGGCGTGCCTCGCTCATGTCGATGCGGCTAGACGACAGGGTGTATCCGCGCGCCAAGGCCCACGAGCGATTGCCCTGCACGGTGTTGATCTCGCCATTGTGGGCGAGATGACGAAACGGCTGAGCGAGCCGCCACTGCGGCCAGGTATTGGTGGAGAATCGCTGATGAAACAGACAGATCGCCGAGGCGAAGTCGGGGGCCTTGAGGTCGGGATAGAAGACTGACAGATAGGCCGGCATGACCAGCCCCTTGTACGACAAGAGGCGCGTCGACAGGCTGGCGACGTAGAAGTCCGCATCGCTCGGTTCCAGGCGCCGCTCGCAGCGACGGTGCACGAGATAGAGCCTGGCGTCGGCCAATCCGGCATCAGACTCGGGATTGGCGACGAATATCTGCTCGATGCGCGGCATGGTCTGGCGCGCCTCGGCACCCAGCGCCGAGGGGTCGGTGGGGACTACGCGGAACCCCAGGACCGGAAAACCGGCGCGCTCGCATTCCTCGCGCAGCACCGCGCGCGCGGCCTGCGCGCGGGTCGCGTCCGCGGCCAGGAACACCATGCCGACGGCGAAGCACGCGGGAAGCTCCATGCCCTGCTCGGCGGCCACGCGCCGCAGGAAGTCTTCCGGGGTCTTCAGAAGCAAGCCACAGCCGTCCCCGCTCTTGCCGTCGGCGGCCACCGCCCCGCGGTGGGTAAGGCACGAGAGCGACCCCATGGCGGTCTGCACGAGCCACGAGCTCGGGACCCCATCGAGATGCGCTATGAGGCCAAATCCGCAGGAATCTTTCTCAAATTCGGGCCGATACAGGCCCTTCGGCTGTCGCGATTGCGTCACTGGTCAGGGTCGGTAGAAACCGTCGCAAAAAGGCTAATCAGTATACTGCGAGAAGGCTAATCAGTATACTGCCCGGCCCCGCGGATGCCACGAAGCCCGGCTTGCCGAAACGCGGAGCGGGGGATGGATCCCCGCGCGATGGCGCTAGGCGCCAGCGTTCAGGAGCACCATGAGCGCCTTCTCGGGGACATCATCGGTCAGAAAGGCGTCACCCAGGGCGCGCAGCAATACGAATCGCGTGCGCCCGCGGGTGGCCTTTTTGTCCACGGCCATGAGCTCCAGAAAGCGCTGCGGGGCGATGGCGGGCGGGTCGAGCGGCAGTCCCGCCCGCTCGATGAGCACGCGCAGGCGCTCCTCGTCGTCGGCGGCGAGCCATCCCAGCCGCTGCGAGAGGCGCGCCGCCATCAGCATGCCGGCCGCGACCGCCTCGCCGTGCAGCCAGCGCCCATAGCCCATGGCCCCCTCGATGGCATGCCCGAAGGTGTGGCCGAAATTCAACAGCGCCCGGACCCCGGCCTCGCGCTCGTCGGCCATGACCACCCGCGCCTTGTCCCGACAGGAGGTCTCGATGGCATGCGCCAAGGCGGCCGGATCGCGGCGCATGAGCGCCTCCATGTTCTGCTCGAGCCATTCAAGGAACGCGCGATTTCCTATGGCCCCGTACTTGATGACCTCGGCCAGCCCCGCCGACAACTCACGGTCGGGGAGCGTCGCAAGTGTCGCGGTGTCGATGATGACGGCCTTCGGTTGATAAAAGCAGCCGATCATGTTTTTGCCGAGGGCATGGTTCACGCCGGTCTTGCCCCCTACCGAGGAATCCACCTGCGACAGCAGGGTGGTCGGGACCTGCACGAACGGTACACCGCGCTGATAGACGGCGGCGGCAAAGCCGGTGATATCGCCGACCACCCCGCCCCCCAGGGCAAAGATCGTGGTGGCCCGGTCACAACGTGCCTCAAGAAACGCGCCCACGACGCGATCGATCGTATCCAGGGCCTTTTGCGTCTCGCCGTCCGGCAGGATCACGACCGCCGGATCAAAGGGCGCGAGCGCCTCGGTCAATCGCGCGAGATAGAGGGGGGCCACGACCTCGTTGGTGACGATCGCCACCCGATCCCCCGCGACCGGGGCCCGCAGCAGATCCGCGGACCCGAGCAGACCGGAACCGACATGGATGGGATAACCCCCGCCCGGGAGATCAAGCCTCAGCGTCGACACCGCTTACCCTCTTTAGACCACATACGATGAGCCGGGCGGCGACATGCGGTGCTCGCCGGTCGGTATCCACGATGAGGTCGGCGACCTCGCGATACAACGGATCGCGCTCGCGCATGAGCGCCGCCACCCGCGCCTGCGGGTCCTCGGTATGCAAAAGCGGTCGATGCCGGTCGCGACGCACGCGCTCCCACAGGGTCTGCCAGTCGGCGTGCAGGTAGACGGTCTTGCCATGCGCCTTCAGGAGCGCGCGGTTGCCCGGGGCCAGGACCGCGCCGCCGCCGGTGGCCAAGACGAGATTCGGCCGGCAGACGAGGTCCTCCAGCACCAGCGCCTCCCAGCGGCGGAACCCGGCCTCGCCCTCAACGGCGAAGATCAGCGAGACGCTGGCCCCGGTCCGCCGTTCGATCTCCTGATCGCAATCGCAAAACTCCCGCCCCAGACGCTCAGCCAGGCAGCGCCCGATGGTCGACTTCCCCGCCCCCATGGGGCCCACCAGAAATATCCGCTCGTCGCCTACCCTCATGCGGGCGTTATGCCAGCATGAGGGCCATAAATCAACCGGATTGCAGAGACAGGGAGGGCGCGAGGATGCGCGGCGTCAGGAAAATGAGCAGCTCCGAACGCGTGTTGTTGACCAGGGTGTTGCGGAACAGGTAGCCAAGGAGCGGTAGGTTGCCCAGAAACGGCACCTTGGTCACCGTGCGCAGGCGGCTATTTTGATAAATGCCGCCGATCACGACCGTCTGGCCGTTGTTGACCAGCACCTGGGTCTTCAGGCTCTTCTCATCCAAGGTCCCCGCCACCGCATTCGCGAAGCTGTTGTCGGTGATCTTCACGGTCATGATGATGCGATTGTCGGGCGTGATCTGGGGGGTCACCGACAGACCCAGGACCGCCTGCTGGAGCATGCTCTGGCCGAAACCGAGATTGAAGAACTGCTCCTCGCCCTGCTTGATGTCGGCCTTGCGGTCGTTGGCGGTGATAAGACGCGGGCTCGAGATGATCTTGCCCTTGTTTTCCGCCTGCAAGGCCGAGAGCTCGAGATTCAAAAGATTGTTGCTCGCGATCTTGGCGACGGTCAACGCAAAGGTCGCCGGCAGGGAACTGCCGACGCCCACCGAGGGCAGATTGACGTTAAACGCCCCTATGCTCGTGTTCGACAACGTGCCCGCGGTGCTGGAGGGCAGGCCCGGGGCCGACGACTGGCCGGACCCGGCGCACTGCGCCGCCGGGCAGCTCGAGATCGAGGTCGACGGTGTGCTGTAGGAATAATTGAGACCGAGCTGCGCCCCGAGGCTCTTGTTGAAGCCGTCGTTGGCCTCCACCAGCCGGGCCTCGATCAACACCTGGCGCACCGGGCGGTCGAGCTTCGCTATCAGCCGGCGTATGGCGCGGACGCGCTGCGGGGTGTCCTGGATGATCAGGGAATTCGTGCGCTTGTCCACGGTGACCTGGCCGCGCTTCGAGAGCAACGAGGTCGACTCCGTGGTCTGCTTGCTGTAGCTCACCGAACTAAACGGCATATTGCTCGTCTGCGCGCCGACCGTGCGCGTGGACTTCAAGACCGCGGCGATATCCGAGGCCTTGGCGTAATTCATGCGGATCAGGACCGTCTCCAAGGGCTCGAGCTTGCGGGCCTCGGCGCGCGCCTTGAGGCGCGCCTCACGCTCCTTGGCCATCTGCGCGGCCGGCGCCACCAGGATGATGTTGCCGCGCCGCTCCATGCCCAGGTTCTTGGTCCGCAGGATGAGGTGCAGGGCCTGCTTCCACGGGACGTCGTGCAGCTCCAGGGTGAGGGTGCCGCCTACCGCGCTGCTCGTCACGAAATTCAGGCCGCTGAAGTTGGCGAGCACCTGCAGGGCGGCGCGCACGCCGATGTGCTGAAAGTCGAGCGAGATCTTGCGGCTCGCGTATTTGTTCTTCTTGCGCGCGAGGATCCGGTAGGCATGCCGGGAGACCGGTGTCACGCGCATCAGGAAGCCGCGCCAGGGCGAATTTGTCCTCAGAAGATTCCCGTCCCTATAGAACAACTTAACCTCGGTCACTGGACAAGCCTGCAGCGCTGCGGCATCATGGGAGTATGGAAGCACCCCCGATTTTCGACGGCCAGGCCCTTTCAGAACTGGTGGTCCGGCCCGTCACGCGTGGCGAAGGGCCGCGTTATCAGGAGCAGATGGCCCGTCATCATTACCTTGGCGATCTCCCGAAGCTCGGCGAGACCCTTTGGTATGTCGCCACGTGGCGCGGGCAATGGCTGGCGCAGCTCACGCTATCGGCGGCTGCACTCAAGTGCGGCGTGCGCGATCGCTGGATCGGCTGGGATTTCCGCAGCCAGTATGACCGCCTGAAGCTCATCGCCAACAACAGCCGCTTCCTGATCCTTCCGCAAGGCCGCTTCCCGAATGTCGGTTCGCGTGTGCTCGGCCTGCTTGAACGGCGGGTCGCCGCCGACTGGCAACGGCATTTCGGCCATTCGTTGCTGCTGCTGGAAACCTTCGTCGATCCCCGCCGCTTTCATGGCGGCGTCTACCGAGCCGCCAACTGGCTGGCACTGGGTAAGACGCGCGGCTATCGGCGAACGCGCACAGGCTACAGCGACGAGGCCGAGGCGCCGAAGTGGGTGTTCGTGCGCCCGCTGCACCGCCGCGCCACCGCCTTGCTCATCCATCCCGACCGCGACCGGCTGGGCCTCACCGGGACCCCGAAGATGCAACTCAACGCCCACCAAATGCGCTCCCTTCCCCTGTGTTTTGCCGCCATTCCCGATCCGCGCCGAGCCCAAGGGCGTCGGCACCGCCTGCCGGTGGTGCTGGCACTGGCCGCTGGCGCGACGCTCTGCGGCTTGCGTGGCTACAAGGCGATGGCCGAATGGGCCGCCGATCTGGGGCAGGCCGCCCGGGCGCGCTTCGGCTGTCGGCGCAGGCGCATGAACGGGAAGGACCATCATTACGAGGTACCCAGCGAATTCGTCATCCGGGACTGCCTCGTCCGGATCGATGCGGGCGCCCTGGACGCCGCGCTCGCATCGTGGCAAAAGGCCTGGGGCCTCATCGACGAGGCGCTGGCCATCGACGGCAAGACGATGAAGGGCGCCATTGACGACGAGGGCCGGCAGGCACACATCATGAGCGTCGTCGGACACGAGTCCGAACACTGCTACGCCCAAAAAAAGTCGGTACCCTGCCTGTAGCCGGGGCCGACGAACACAAGCAGACCAACGAAATCGGCATGGCCATCCCGCTGCTTGCGGGATGCGAACTCGCCGGCCGGGACATCACCGCCGATGCGCTGCTGACGCAACGCGCATTGGCTGAACACATCGTCCGGCAAGGAGCACACTACCACTTCACGGTCAAGGGCAACCAGCCGGCGCGAACTCGCCGGCCGGGACATCACCGCCGATGCGCTGCTGACGCAACGCGCATTGGCTGAACACATCGTCCGGCAAGGAGCACACTACCACTTCACGGTCAAGGGCAACCAGCCGGCGCTTCAGGCCGCCATCGCGCTGTATTTCAAGGAGCGCGGGGCACCCGACTACACCCAAACGCCGACCCTGGCCCACGGTCGCATCGAAACCCGCCGCATCTGGTGCACGGACGCGCTCAACGATTACCTCGACTTCCCGCATGTCGGCCAATGCTTCCTCATCGAGCGCGAAAGTGTCGAGAAGACGACCGGCAAGCACAGCAGCGAGGTCGTGCTCGGGGTGCACGGACGCGCTCAACGATTACCTCGACTTCCCGCATGTCGGCCAATGCTTCCTCATCGAGCGCGAAAGTGTCGAGAAGACGACCGGCAAGCACAGCAGCGAGGTCGTGCTCGGGGTCACCAGCCGTCCTTCGCACAACGCCTGCCCTGAACGTCTGCTCAAGCTCAATCGCGGGCACTGGACCATCGAAGCCAAGCATCACAAGCTCGACTGGAATTACGACGAGGACCGCAGCCGCATCCGCACCGGCCGCGGCCCGGAGAATATCACCCGCCTGCGCCGTTTCGCGCTGGGCGTGCTCAAGTCCTTCCAAAAACCGGGGCAATCCATCGCCGCAATGATGCGCCGACTCGGCAGGCGCTCACGCACGGTCATGGATTATCTGCGGCTGACCTCCAATTCCCGTGCCACGGTCATGGCTTGAGAACAAATTTGCCGTGGAAGCCGCGCTGGGCCTGATAGCCCATTTGCGTGTAATGGCCGTAGGTATGCAGGATCATACGCGCCGAACGCCCGTCCTGGAACGTCCGGATGGTGTCGATGGGGGTGGCGAAGTCGGTCACGACGAGTTTGCGCTGTTCGGCCTTGGGGACCGCCGTGTCGTGGAAGGTGAGGATGATGCGATGGCCCCGGTTATGGACGCTCACCGCCACGTTCGAACTCGACAGCTTGACCTGCACCTTGCCGGCCCCGTTGCGGCCGCGATGAAAGGTGATGGCGCGCAGCCGATAGCGCGGGCGATGATTCGGTCCGGGCGCCAGGACCGGGGTCTTGGGTTTGGGGATGGCCGCCTGCGCGATCCGGGTGTTGGGGCTCGCGACGATGACGTCTATGGCGTGCGGCCGCACATAGGCCCTGTAGGCGGCGGGATTGACCAGGCGGATCACGACGCGGGTCATGCCGTTGGCCTCGACCGCCGCCACATTGCGGACATCGCCGGCACCCACCTGCAATTCGCCGAGCGCCGGCTTGATGACGGTATGGGGGACGTCCAACACCACCATCGCGGGCTTGGTCAGCACGAAGGCCGAGGGCGCCTCGGGGTGCTTCGTGGTCACCAGATGGAGCTCGATCCTGTTCCCCGGAAACGCAAAATAGCTCAATTTCCGCAGGACGTTCGGGCCGTTGGCGGCGGCCTTGACCGCCGCCGGCAGGGCCTTCACCGCCGACGGGGCCGCGGTGCGCGCCGCCGGCCGGGTCGCCGGGGGGCTTTGGGGCACCACGCCCGCGACCCCGGCCAGGACCGCCTCGTAGCCGTAGGAGGTGCGCGTCAGATGCATCCGCCCCCGCTTCGTCAACAACACATCGACATCCACCCCGTGACCGTGATCGGCGAGGTACGGATAGACCCCCTTGACGGTGCCCGATCCGGGGAGGTCCCGGACGTGGGTTCCAAGCGTGGTGCGGCGCAGGTGGACGCGCAAAAGCCGTCCGTGGCGCCTGACCTCGAGCCGCCCGCGGCGATGGCCGCTGATCGCAAGCCGCAGGGCCGGCTTGCCGGCCGCGGTGGTCCAGGAAAGCCCGGTGAGTGTGGCGGCCCCAGCCACGGCGAACGCGGAGAGCGCGAAGGCGATGGCGGCGAGCTTAAGTCTGATCATGATGGGGCTCCCTTTACTTGATAGCCAAGGTGACTGGCTGCTTGACCCAGCCCGTCGGGCCTGCGACGGTTTCCACGAGACGAATCTTGTGTGCGGTGATGCGCACGACCTTCCCGTAGTGCTCGCCCATGTAATTGCCGACCTGGACCCGGTGGGTCGAATGATCGGGGGTCCTGACCAGGGCCCACAGTTTGGGGCCGGCGGACAGGGTCCCGACCATCGTGAGTGCGTCCAAGGGGAAGTGCTGCAGGGGGCCCTTGGGGAGGTGGCGATCGGGATTGGGGCCGCGACCCGGCAGGCGCATGGCAAACGGCTCGAACGGATCGATATGGTGACGCATGTTGAATGCCACGATGTGCGGGGCCGGGATCTTCGGGACCGGCTTGACCGGGGGATGGTATCCGGTGTCGGCGGTCGCCACGAACTGCTGAAGGCGCGCCATGCCCCCGCCCCCGGAGCATCCGGCAAGCAGCGCGCAGGCCACGGCCATGAACGATAGGCGCATCATCATTTCTTCGTATACCGGTGCTTGAGATAACGATAGGTCCTGGCGGTCACGGACATCGACAGGAAGTCCCCCTGCTTGGCCGTGACCTTGACGTCACCGAGCGTCACGATGCGCGGCAACGCGGCAATGTCGCCCACGAAATGGCCGAGCTGCTCGTAGGTCCCGGCGACCGTAAGCGCGATCGGGAGCTCGGCATAGAAGTCCTTGGGCACCTCTTTTTCTGGCTTGAACAAGGCGAACTGAAGGCCGCTGCTCTTGCCCGCCTGCGTGACCTCGGTCACGAACTCCGGCATATGGGTCGTGTTCGGGAGCTCCTGCAACAGCCCCCCGAACACGACCTTCATCTTCTTCATCTGCTGCTCGTAGGCGGGCAGTTGCGCGGCCTCCATCTTCTGTTGCAGGAACTGCTGCTTCAGCGCCGCCTCCTGGGTCCTCAGGCCATCATAGGTGTGGATCTGCCCGCTTATGAAAAACCAGTAGCCGGCGAGCAGCAGCAGCACGCATGAGACGCCGACGCCCACGACCTTGACGGAATACGGGGATGCCGCCAGATTGTTGAGGTCGACACCCTTCAGGTCCTCGATCGTCTGCCGCCAATCCACGGCTATGCCCTCCCCGCGACGGGCTTCTTGACGGGCGCCATGCCCTTGCCCTGCGCGGTCAACGTAAAGAAGCTCAAATGGCCGGTCCCGCTTTTTTTCACGGTGATGACATCCAGGACCGGATTCGTAAACCACGGCGAGGCGGCCAGATTGCGCATGAACTGCGACACGCGCTCGTTGGACTGGGCGACACCGGAGATCGTGAACGACTCGGCCTTCTGCCCAAGCGACGTGAGATACACGCCAGGAGGGACGTCGCGCGCCAGGCTGTTGAAGCTGTGTACGATCATCATGCGGTCCATCTGAAGCTTCTGAATGACGTGCATGCGCGCCAGCAACGCCGCGCGCTTCTTCTTGATCAAGGCGATCTTATGGATCTTGGCCGCCATGAGCGTCATCTGCTGCTGGAGATAGCTATTGCGCGCCTGCTGGTGGGCCACCACGTCGCCAAGCTGCATATGGATATAGAAAAGCACGACCAGGACGCCGGTCCAGGCCAGCGCCGCGTCGCGGATGAGCCGCTTGTCGAGCTCCTTGCGGCGCTGTTCACGCCACGGCAGAAGATTGAGCCGCATCATGGATCGAAGCTCCGGAGCGCGAGCCCGCAACTGACCATCAGGGACGGGGTCTCGTTGGCAAAGACCTGTGGCTTGATCCGTGGGGCGAGCGTCATGCCGGTGAAGGGATTGGCGATCGCCACCGGCACGCCTACGCGTGCCGCCAGCAGCTTTTCGACGGCCGGGATCTGCGCGCAGCCACCCGCGAGCAACATGAGATCGACCTTGTTGAAAGGGCTCGAGGAGTAGAAAAACTGCAGGGAGCGCATGACCTCCTGGCACAAGGCCTCCAGGAATGGCCGCAGCACCTCGGACTGGTAGTTCTCGGGGAGCCCACCCTGCTTCTTGGCGAGCCCCGCCTCCTCATAGGAGAGTCCATAGCGCCTCTGGATCTCCTCGGTCAGCTGGCGCCCCCCGAAACTATGCGAGCGGATATAGACCGAGCGATTATTGTGCATGACATTCAACGTCATGCTCGTCGCGCCGATGTCGTAGACCGCGACGGTCTTTTCCATGCCGCCGCCCGCCATGTGTTCCGCAAGGAGGCCATAGGCGTTTTCCATGGCATAGGTCTCAAGGTCGACGATGACCGGCTGGTAGCCGTGTGTCTGGATGACCGCGAGGTAGTCGTCCACCACCTCCTTGCGGCACGCGGCGATCAGGACCTCCACCTCCTCGGCGTTGTCTTCGGTCGGCCCCGCCACCTGGAAATCGACATTCACCTCGTGTAGCGGATAAGGGATATGGTGCTCGGCCTCCATCTCGATCTGCGTCTGGAGCTCCGACTCGCTGAGCGCCGCGGACATGCGCACGGTCTTGCAGATCGCCTGGCTCGCCGGGACCGACACCGCAACGCGTTTTAATTTTGTCCCGCAACGCTTCATGGCGCGATCCACGGTCGCGCCCACCTGCTCGATATCGGCGATCGCGCGCTCTATGACCGCATTCTGCGGCATGGGCTCCACGGCGTAACGTTCCACGCGATACTGGCTCTGATTGCGGCTCAACTCCAGCACCTTGACCGACGAGGTACTGATGTCCAAGCCGACGAGCGGCGGCTTTTTGCGGTTGAAAAGACGCAATTTCCTCCCTTTTTCCGGAACTTATGCCCGGTACGTCGCTCTTTAGATGAGCTGCCATGAACTATAGATCAGGGATTGGCGGTATGCCAATGCTTTGGCCTTCTCGCGTTTACCCTTATACTGGAACGCATCCTGCTGGTTGAGAGATTATGGCCCCTTCATCTACGTCTGGCGCGCCCTTGAAACGCCGGCTCGGGTTTCGGTTGCTGCTCGTTTTCTTCGGACTCTTTGCGGCCGGGGTCCTCGCGGCGACCGTAACCGCGATTGTGCTCGCGCCCACGCTGCCTCCGGTCCACAACATCCTGCGCAAACACCTGAAGGCCCCACTTCAGGTGCTGACCCGTCATGGGCAGCTGATCACCGAATTTGGCAACGAGGAGCGCATGCCGGTAACCCTCAAACAGGTCCCGCCCACCCTCATCCAGGCGGTGCTCGCGGCCGAGGACCGTTCCTTTTATACGAACCCCGGGATCGATCTCCTCGGGATCGCGCGTGCCGCCTGGGTCGATATCGTCACGGGACGCAAGGCCCAGGGCGCGAGCACGATCACGATGCAGGTCGCGCGCAATTATTTCCTGAGCCCACACAAGACCTTCACGCGCAAGATCAAGGAGGTCCTGTTATCGTTCAAGATCGCGCGGGAACTGACCAAGGACCAGATCCTCACGCTGTATCTGAACAAGATCTTCCTCGGCAATCACGCCTATGGGTTCGAGGCGGCGGCGCACGTATATTATGGTAAGCCCCTGAAGGCCCTCGATCTCGCGCAGCTCGCGATGCTCGCGGGCCTCCCGCAGGCGCCATCGCTCGACAATCCGATAGCTCACCCGCATAACGCCCGCGCCCGCCGCCACTATGTGCTGACGCGCATGCTGGCACTGGGAGACATCACCGAGGCCCAGTACGCGCAGGCCGATGCCGCGCCGATCGCGACGCGCGCGCACACGATCCACTATCATGTGGATGCCCCCTATGTTGCGGAGATGGTCCGCGAATACATGATCAAGCATTTCGGGAAAAAGAAGACCTACGACGGCGGTTACCGGGTCTATACGACGCTCGGGGCACGGGAGCAGGAGGCCGCCGATCACGCCGTCGAAGACGGCCTGCTCGCCTACAACATTCGTCACGGCTACTATGGCCCGACCGCGGTCGTACCGGTCGACGCCAAGACCTCCCGGCACCGCCTGCGCCGCGACCTGCGCCACTACACCACGGTCGGCGGGCTTGTTCCGGCGATTGTGACCGCCGTCGGTTATCACTCGATAAAGGCTTATGATCTCGACCGCCACACGGTGCGCGTCGGATGGCAGGGACTGTCGTGGGCGGCGCGGTTCATCACCGTGAACGCCGAAGGGTATGCACCCAAGCAGGCGAGCGACATCCTGAAGGTGGGCGATGTCATCTACCTGCACCATGGAGGCCCGGGCCGATGGGCGCTGTCTCAGATCCCCCGCCCATACGCGGCGCTCGTGTCCCTGCGGCCGCGCAACGGTTCTATAGCGGCCCTGGTCGGCGGCTTCGACTTCTATCATGACAACTTCAACAACGTCACCCAGGCCTACCGCCAGCCGGGGTCGAGCTTCAAGCCCTTCGTGTATTCGGCGGCCATCGCCAAGGGCTACACGGCGGCAAGCCTGTTCAGCGGCGCACCGATCGTCGCTTTGAGCGGCGCGCACGGCGAGCTGTGGCGACCACACAACTATTCAGACCACTTCCGGGGGCTTACACGCATGCGCGTGGGTCTCGCGCAGTCGATCAACCTGGTTTCGATCCGGGTCCTGCGCGCCGTGGGCATACGCTATGCCGTACACTATGCGGAGCGCTTTGGCTTCAAGGCCTCCGCGCTCCCGCACAGCCTCTCGCTCGTGCTGGGAAGCGCGACACTCACACCGCTCGAGATGGCGCGCGGCTATACCGTGTTCGCGAACGGCGGCTTCAGGGTCCGTCCCTATTTCATCCGCAAGATCGTAGACGAGCGCGGCAAGACCATCTGGCGCGCCAAGCCCCTGGTCGTGCCGCCGCCGGCGAACGCCAGTGTCGCGATTCGCGGAACACCGCACTTCGCGGTCCAGGCGATCAGCCCGCAGAATGCCTATATCATGACCAGCATGATGCAAAGCGTGATCCGCTCGGGGACCGGACAGCTTGCGCTTTCGCTAAAGCGCATCGACATCGCCGGCAAGACCGGGACATCGAACCACGAACGCAACGCGTGGTTTTCGGGATTCAGCCCCTATCTCGAAACCACCGTGTGGGTGGGCTTTCCGGTCCCGAAATCCCTCGGCCATTATGAAGTGGGTGCCCATGCGGCGCTCCCGATCTGGGTTCAGTACATGGGCGCGGCGTTGGCGGGGAGGCCGGATACCCCGTTTGCCCGGCCGCGCGGTATCGTGACGGCCATCATCAACCGTCATACCGGACTGCCCTGCAGCAAGACGAACCCGGCCGCGATGCGCGAGTATTTCATAAAGGGAACGGTGCCCAAGAAGGGGGGGCAGCGGGGCGTGCCCGGGCCCGCGCAGAGCGTTCGCAGCAGCGGACTCTTTTGATATGGGACGCCATACACGTGCCGCCAAGCCGCGCGGTCGCGCGGCCGAGGCGGCGGTGCGACAAAAGATCGTTATCGAGGCCGCGCGCATCATGGCCGAGGATGGCGTTCGCGACTACCAGAGCGCGAAACGCAAGGCCGCCCATCGCCTGAACCTTCCCGAAGACAAGAACTGGCCGGGCAATGCCGAGATCGAGGCGGCCCTGAAACAGCATCTCGAACTTTTTCAGAAGGACTCGCCGGCGGTGGTGCGCGAGTTGCGCGCCAATGCCTTGGAGGCGATGACGCTGTTGCGGGACTTTTCCCCGAAACTCGTGGGCGAGGTCCTAAGCGGCGCGATCACGCGCTTTCCCGAGGTCCAGCTGCATCTGGCCGCCCCCGCGCCGGAGGATCTGGGCCTGTTTCTGGACGGCCACGGAATTCCGTACGTCATGGAAGAACGACGGTTGCGTTATAACGACGCGCGCACGGCATTGGTGCCGGTATTCCGGTTCGTGGCCGGAGAGACCGGGTTCGCCCTCTATGTCCTGAGCCCGGAGGCGATACGCGAGCTCCCGGTCTCGCCGATCGACGGCCGCCCCATGCATCGAGCCGGTATTCGCGAGGTGGAAGAACTGCTCGGATCGTGAGCAGGAGACGGCGTGGCCGTGCGCGTGCCGCCCTTGCGCGGCGGCGGCCCGCCTCTATAAGATGCGGCTTCTCTGCACAGGATCTTGACGTGAAACACGCCCTCGCCGCCCTTTTCCAGGACACCGTGACGACCCTCGTCGCCGAAGGGCGTCTGCCGGCAGGCCTGCCGGCCCCCGAGATCGCGCGCCCCCGCCAGGATGGGCATGGCGACTTCGCGACCAACTTCGCGCTCGCCGCCGCCAAGGCCGCGGGACGCGCTCCGCGGGCGCTTGCCGAGGAGCTGAAGGGCGCCCTCGGTGGGTCACCCCTTATCGAGCGCATCGAGATCGCAGGTCCCGGCTTTCTCAATGTGTTCGTGGCGAACGCGGCATTCCACGAGGTCGTACGCGCCGTGCTGCGCGAGAAGGAGGCCTATGGGCGGCTTGCGGCGCGGCCTGGCAAGGTCCTTATCGAATTCGTATCGGCCAACCCCAACGGGCCGCTGCATGTCGGCCACGGCCGGGGGGCGGCCTATGGAGACTCGCTCGCCCGCCTGCTCGCGTGCGCCGGCCATGAGGTGGAACGTGAATACTACGTGAACGATGCCGGCCGCCAGATGGACATCCTGGCGCTTAGCGTGTGGTTGCGCTACATGGAGGCCTGTGGCCGGGAGATCGTTTTCCCGCAGAGCGGCTACCGCGGGGCCTATGTGGCCGATATCGGGCGGGCCCTGGCGCGCGCCGAGGGCGATGGCCTGCAGCGCCCGATCGCGGACATCCTGACCGCCCATCCCGACCTCGACGCCGACGCGCTCATGGACACCTGGATCACGCGTCTGAAAGAGGCCCTCGGTGCGCAATACCGGGTCGTGCACGCCTTTGGCCTGGACGCCATGCTCGCCGACATCAAGGATGATCTGGCGGCATTCGGCGTCCATTATGACCGGTGGTATTCGGAACGGGGCCTGGTGGAAGGCGGGGCCGTGGAGCGCGCATTGGCGCGCCTGCGCGCAAACGGCGAGGTCTACGAGAAAGACGGGGCGCTGTGGTTTCGCGCCACACGCTACGGCGACGAGAAGGACCGGGTCGTCGTGCGGGAAAACGGCGTGGCCACCTACTTCGCGTCCGATATCGCCTATCACCTCGAAAAATGCGAGCGCGGCTTTAGCGATCTCATCGACATCTGGGGGGCCGATCACCACGGCTATGTGCCGCGCGTGAAGGGGGCGCTCGCGGCCCTCGGGGAAGACCCCGACCGCCTTCAGGTCCTGCTCGTCCAGTTCGCCATCCTCTACCGGGGCGGCGAGCGCGCGCAGATGTCCACGCGCAGCGGGGATTTCGTGACATTGAGGGAGCTACGCGCCGAAGTCGGCAACGATGCCGCACGTTTCTTCTACGTACTGCGCAAGAGCGAGCAGCACATGGACTTCGATCTCGACCTCGCCAAGTCACAGTCCAATGACAATCCCGTCTATTATGTGCAGTATGCGCATGCGCGGATATGCAGCGTCTTCCGCCAGCTCGCCGAGCGCGGCCTACCGGCGCCGGACCTCGCCCAGGCCGACCTGACCCTGCTCGACGCCCCGCAGGAGCGCGCGCTCCAGCGGACCCTCGGACGCTTCGTCGATGTCATCGATGAGGCCGCCGCAGCCCGCGAGCCCCATCAGATCGCCTATTATCTCCGCGAATTGGCGGGTGACCTGCACGCCTACT
Organism: Acidiferrobacter sp. SPIII_3; assembly: GCF_003184265.1. Lineage (GTDB taxonomy): Bacteria > Pseudomonadota > Gammaproteobacteria > Acidiferrobacterales > Acidiferrobacteraceae > Acidiferrobacter. Next base: position 3,232,213 of record NZ_CP027663.1, read on the forward strand.
ATAACGCCCAGGCCTTCCTCACCGTCGACGCGCCCCTGCGCGACGCGCGCCTGGCATTGATCGCGGCGGCCCGTCAGACCCTCGCCAACGGCCTGGGCCTGCTCGGGGTCAGCGCCCCCGAGGCCATGTAGATGGCCGACCGGCGCCGGCGCCCGGGGGAACGGTCCGGAGGTGGCAGGCCGTGGATGGTCGCGGGGATTGCGCTCATCACCGGCCTTCTCGTGGGCCTGCTGATTGCGCGTCATGCCGCTAAGCCCACGCCGGCACGGCCGGTGGTGGCCGCCAAGCCGGCCCATGCGCCCCTTACCGTGCTGACGCCACCGCCGGCCCCCAAACCGAAGGGGCCGGCCCCCGGCCTGCCGGCCGCCACCCAGTTCGACTTCTACACTATCCTCCCCGAGATGCATGCCACCGCGCGCCCGTCGACCCGGCACACCCAAGCGGCTGCGACGGCCGGCGCACAGACGCCACCGGCGGAGCACACGGCGCCGCGCGCCGCGCCCGTCGTCAAAGGACGTTTCATCCTGCAGGCCGCCTCGTTTCCCGATATCGCCGATGCCAGCCGATTACGAGCCGAGCTCGCGCTGCGCGGCCTCGGCTCGTATATCGAGAAGGTCAGCATCAGTGGGCGCGGGGCCTTTTATCGCGTCCGTATCGGACCTTTGCGACGCACCGCGATCCCGCACGCCCGCCATGTCCTGGCGCGCCTTAACCTAAAGCCGATCCTGCTGCGCGAGGCGCGCGGCAACTAGGCCCGATGGACCTAGGCGGTCACCGCCATGCCGGGCGGCGACGGGACCTCGGCGATGCCGGGGACGATCGGCAAAGTGTCGTCGCGTGACCACTCGTTCCAGGAGCCGAAATAGACCCTGACATGCGCGATGCCCGCCTCATGCAGGGCCACGAGCGCATTCGAGGCGCGCGCGCCCTTGAAGCAATAGACGATCACCTCGGAGTCGGGCGCGATCCCGACCCCGGCGCACGCCGCGCGGATCTCCGCCGCCGGACGAAACCAGGCGACCGCCCCCTCGCGCTCCTCCATGAGCCGGTACCATTCGATCCACACCGCGCCCGGGAGACGCCCCTTGCGCGGGCAAAAGTCGACGCCGTACGGTGATGAGCTTGCGCCCTCCCACTCATCCCGGTCGCGGACATCCAGGATCACGACCCCGGGACGCGAGAGCGCGGCAAGCACCTCTTCCTTGGTGGCCATGAACGCCTCGAAGGCCGGTCGCAGGGGAAAGACCTGTGGCTTTACGGCCGGCACATCGACGGCCACCGGCAGACCGGCCTGCAACCACGCGCGATAGCCCCCATGCAGGACATGGACGCGACCATAACCGAGGGAACGGAGCAGAAAATAACCCCGGCAGGACTGCCCATAGCCGGTATTCATGGCGTCCTCGTAGATCACGGCGGTCTCGGCCCCGGAAAGGCCGGCCGCGCCAAACAGGCCGGCAAATCGGGTCGCGAGATCGGTGAGTCCGGCGGGGTCGGAGGTGGCGAGATAGGTGAAGATGTCGCGGATGTTCACGGCCCCCGGGATATGACCGGCGGCATAGGCCGCCGGGTCGCGGGTGTCGATGATCACCCGGGGCCCGGACAGCGATGCGAGATCGCGGGGACTTACGAGTATCGGCATCATGAAACCTCCTTGTGTCTACCAGACGCGGTAGGGTAAAAACTTCCCGTTCATCGTGACCTTGATACGATCACCCTTGGGGTCGGCGACGCGCTCGATGGCCATCTCGAAATCGATGGCGCTCATGATGCCGTCGCCGCACTTTTCGTGAATCAAGGCCTTGATGGTGGTGCCATAGACCTGCAGGATCTCGTAAAACCGGTACAGGAGCGGATCCACCGGCACGAGCGGATCAAGCGAGCCCTTGGTCGGGCACTCGCGCAAAAGGGCCTGGGCCTCGGCGTCCAGGCCCAAGGCCCGCGCGGCGGCACAGGCCTCGGCCTCACCCATGCCCATCTGACCGAGCAAGGCGGCCGTGGTCCATACCTCACTGCGCCCCACCTTCTCCGCCAAGGCCTTGAAGCTGAGGCCCTTTTGGCGCTTGGCCTCGATGATACGTTCCGTCACGTCCTGTCTTGTCATGACTCGTCTCCTGGTTGGGGGCATCAACGCCGGACGCGGCCACGCCCCGGGCCGACCCAGGCTCGGCCGCGGACCCGCGACCGGCCGGGTGTTCGAAAAGAATGTCGAGCAGACGATGGCGCAGCGCCGCGTAGCCGGCCTGGCGATGCAAGGTCGCGGCGCGTCGGGCCCGGGCAAGCCCCACGGGGATGATCTCGGCACGCGACCCCGCAGGCGCCCGGCGCATGAACAGGATCGTGTCGCCGAGCAGGATCGCCTCGTCGACGTCATGGGTTATCACCAGCACCGTCTGCGTCAAAGTCGCGCACAGATCGAGCAGCTCGTCTTGCAGGCCCGCGCGCGTGCGGGGATCCAGGGCGCCGAAGGGTTCATCGAGCAACAGGACCTTGGGTTCTATGGAAAGCGCGCGTGCCACGCCCACCCGCTGGCGCATCCCCCCCGACAACCCCGCCGGACGCCTGTCCAGGACCGACAGGAGATCGACGAGCCCCAGGTATCGCAGGCAGTGCGCGCGTACGCGTTCGCGACCCCACCGGGGCCAGCGCGCCCTGACCGCGAAGCGCACATTGTCGAGCACGCTCAACCACGGAAACAGCGCGTGGTCCTGAAAGACGAGTCCGCGATCGAGCCCGGGGCCGCGCACCTCGCGGCCATCAATGAACACCGCTCCGGCGTCGGCGGAGTCGAGGCCGGCCACGAGGCGCAAGAGCGTCGACTTTCCACAGCCCGACGGTCCGAGCACACAGGCGATCTGGCCGCGCGCCACCGTAAGATCGATCCCGGCCAGCACCGGCGTGGGCCGGGCATTCGGCGCGCCATGGGTCTTTTGCAACCCTTCGATCCTCAAAAAGGCCTCGGACATGCTCATGTCTCGTAGGAGACGCGCCGCGCGAGATGCGCAAACAGCGCGTCCAGCGCCATGCCCACCACGCCTATGAGAAAGATCGCGACGAGCACGCGGCTTAGGGAAAGATCGTTCCAGGAATTCCACACGAAGGCACCGATCCCGCGTCCGCCGACGAGCATCTCGGCGGCGACGATGACAAGCCAGGCGATGCCCATGGAGACGCGCATGCCGTTGACGATGGCCGGCGCGCACGCCGGAAGCAGCACCGACAAGGCCAAGCGCAGGCGGCCCGTCTCCAGGCTGCGCGCGACCTCGATCCATGTGGGCGGCACCACCGATACGGCATGGCTCGTAGCCAGCAGCATCGGCCAAAGGGCACAGATGAATATCACGAACACCGCGGAGGCATCGGCACCCTTGACCGTGTACAGCGCAAGCGGCATCCAGGCGAGCGGGGAGATGGGGCGCAGGAGCTGAATGAAGGGCGCCAGGGCGCCTCGCCACAGGGGCGACATCCCGACGACAAAGCCCAAGGGCAAGGCGACGGCGGCGGCGCATACAAAACCCGAGAGCACACGGGCAAGCGACAGGCCAAGCTGGAGCAGGATACCGGAGCGGTTCGGGCCGCGATCCCGGAATGGGTGCGTGAAGACGTGGCGCGCCGCGCGCCAGACGCGCCCGGGTCCCGGAAAGGCCGAAGTCGCGGCGCGCGGGGCCATAAGCGATGCATACGCACCAGGCCGCGCATGGACGGGGGCCGGCAGGGTCGCGACATACCAGAACAACAGCAGGATCGTCGCCAGCGCGAGACTCACGACTACCGGACGCCACGTCGCGCGCGCTCCCATCAGCGTCCCCCATCGGCCAGCGAGGCGAGGTAGGCGCGCGGCCTTGCGGGATCGAAGACGCGACCCATGATTCGGAAATCGGGGGCCCGGGGGGCGGGCGGCGAGTAACCTTGCGCGCGCAGCATGCGCGCGGCATCCGTGGCCAGGTACACCCGCCGCGCGATGTCCTGATAGCGCAGATGGCGGTGGATGTAACCCCAGCGTTTCAATTGGCTCAGGATCCACACCGCCATGGCCGGATAGGGATAGGGGGCGAAGTCGATGCGCTCGGGGACATCGCGCACATGCCCCAGGCCATCGGCGAAACGTCCGGTCAAGACCTGGCTTACGACCGTGACGGGTTGATTCAAGTACCGCGGAGAGGCGAGCGTCGTGACCATCCCCGGACGGTTGGCGGCCGGATGGGCAAACTCCGCGGCCGCCATCAAGGCGCGCGTGATGGCCGCGAAGGTCGCCGGTGCCTCGCGGACCAGATCGCTTTGCACCGCCAGGGAACAGCAGGGATGGCCATCCCAGATGTCCAGGGAAAGCGTGTGTATATAACCGAAGCCATCATACACGGCGCGCTGATTGAAGGGCTCGGGACCAAGAAAACCATCAATATTGCCAGCGCGCAGGTTGGCAACCATGTCGGGCGGCGGCATGACGCGTAAGGCTACGTCGCGGGATGGATCGAGACCATAGTGGGCTATGTAATACCGCAACAGGAGATTGTGGATGGAATAATCGAACGGGATCGCGAAGCGCATGCCCTTCCAGGTCCGGGGATCGCGGCGGTTCCTGTGGCGCAGGTGCAGGGTTATGGCCTGGCCGTTTATGTTTTGCAGGGCCGCGCAATCCACGCCCACCCTCGGCGAGCCCACGCCCATGGACATGGTGAGCGGCATCGGTGCGAGCAGATGCGCGACCTGCAGGCGACCGGCGGCCAGGCGGTCGCGGACGATGGCCCAGCTGGTGGCCTTTTCGAGGGTGACGGCCAGGCCCTCGCGCGCGAAGCCGCCGCGCGCATGGGCCATGATAAGCGGCGTCGCGCACATGATGGGGAGATAGGCGATGCGGACATGCCTGTGCTCGGGCGCAACCCGGTCGTGAAGCATGGCCTCGGCGGCACGGTAGGGAAAGAGGCTTGCGACCGCCGCCAGCAGGCCCTGCGCCCCCAGACTCTTCAGGAGTGCGCGGCGCACGCCGCTGTGCGGATAGAGCGCCCGGAGTACGGACTCGGCCATGGGGTCGACGCCCGCCTGCGGCGCATGCGCACCAATATGAGACTCGGGGCATGCGTCGCGACCATGCAGTCTTTGGGGATCGGGATCGGGATGCGGTCGGCCTTCGTCACGTGTCATGGGGCGCTCGCTGAAGTGGACAATGACGCAAAAGAGCAAGTCTCATGCCAGGGGGCGCGGGGCTACGCATGAGCGGGGTGGCCGGACGCGCGGAATGTAACGGGCCAATGTTCGACACTTTGTCGACTCTTTGCCCAATCGCGCATGCTTTATGCATGGCCGCCAAGGGTGTCAGGAGAGGGAGAACGGGCCATGGACGGACGGGCGGGCGGCAAGGGATGCGAGGACCTGCGCGAACAGGAGGCGCTGTTTGTGCGCCAGGCGGCGGGCCTGCTCGGGCGCGGCCTGGCGCCGCCGGTCGTCCTCCACGAGATCCTCCACCTGCTGTCGGAACTCGTGGGCCTGAATCGCGGGCGCATCGTCCTACGCGACGACGACGGGCGCGGCGTGATACGGCATGCCTACGGACTGCGCCACGACGAGATCGCACGCGGCATCTACGCCACCGGCGAGGGCATCACCGGGAAGGTGTTGGGGGGCGGGCGCACGATCATAGTGCAGGACATCAATGACGATCCCGACTATCTGCAGCGTGCGGTGCCGCGCGCCCGTCTGCCGACAGGCACCGTATCCTTTATCGCGCTACCCATCGCCATGGGCGGCCGGATCGTGGGCGTGCTCGGGGTGCATAGGCTGCGCGAGCGATGCCGGCCGCTGGCCGCCGACCTGCAGATCCTGAATACCGCCGCGGCCTTCATCGGCCAGATCATCCACGCAAGCGAGATGGTCCCGGCGCGCGCGATGTGTGCGGATGCGGGCAACCGCGAGGCGCCGGCCACCCCGGGCGAAGCGGCGACAGCGCCCCCCATGCACGGCATCATCGGGGCCTCGCAGCCGCTGCGCGCGGCGCTCGCCCGGACCGACCGCGTGGCGCGCTCGGAGGCCTCGGTGCTCATGCTGGGCGAATCCGGGACCGGAAAAGAGCTCTTCGCCCGCGCCCTGCACCTCATGAGCGCTCGTCGCGACGGGCCGTTCGTGCGTGTGAACTGCGGGGCGATACCGGAAAACCTGTTCGAGTCGGAACTGTTCGGTCATGAGCGCGGGGCCTTCACCGGTGCCCACGCCACTTCCATCGGGCGCTTCGAGCAGGCCCACGGCGGCACGCTGTTCTTGGACGAGATCGCCGACATCCCGCTGCCCTTGCAGGTCAAGCTGCTGCGCGCCCTGCAGGAGCGCGTCATCGAAAGGCTTGGCGGCCGGCGCGCCATTGCCGTGGACACGCGCATAGTGGCGGCCACCAACGAGGATCTGCAAGAGTCGGTGCGCGCCGGGCGGTTCCGCCTGGATCTCTTCTATCGCCTGAACGTGATCCCCATCCGACTGCCGGCGCTGCGCGAGCGCCCGGATGACATCCCGCTGCTTGTCGACTTCCACATGCGCGAACTGTCACGCGCGCACGGGCGCGTCATGCGCATCACGCCGGCGGCGTTGCGCAGACTGGCCGGCTACGACTGGCCGGGCAATATCCGCCAACTGCGCAATGTCGTCGAACGGCTCGTGTTGTTGGCCGACACCGACCTCATAGAGGCCCGCGAGGTCGAGCAGGCCCTGGCCGGGGAGCTGGCGCCGGCCGCGCCTTACGCCGCGCCGGCGGGCCTGGTACGCGCCTATGGACGCGTCGCCGAACACGACGTTGAGCACATCCGGAATGCGCTAAGGACCGCTCGCGGCAACAAGTCGCAGGCCGCGCGCCTGCTGGGCCTGACCCTTAGACAGTTCACGTACCGGCTGAAACGGCTAGGACTCGAATACGTGCCGCCAGATTGTTGACAATTTGCGCGACACATCGCACCCACCATCCTTCGAGGGCGACATGGCGCGTGGGTTTGCGTGCTGGCACGGGAATTGCCCCGTCACAGAGGGCGAATGTTCGCACCCCCATCGAAAGGAGCTGTTTATGCCCGAAACCCTCGAAGCCGCATGCGCGGCCGCGCTGCCCCCGGTGGATAGCGAGGCCCTGGCCGCCCTGGCGGCGCGCGGCAAGGCCAACCCCGAGGCGGTCGTGACCCTCAAGGCACGGACCGTCTGCGAGGGAAAGTTTCGCAACCTCACCTACATCCGCGCGCTCGCGCCACACGTGATCGACGAGCCCCCTCACCTGCTCGGCGACGACACCGCCCCCAACCCGTCCGAGGCGGTGCTCGCGGCCCTCGGATCCTGCCTGTCCGTGGGGATACAGGCCAATGCCGTGGCCCGCGGCATAACCTTGCGCCGGCTCGAGGTGCGGCTCGAGGGCGACATCAACGTGACCTCCGTCTGGGGGGTCGGTGACCTTTCGCCCAAACCGCTCGGCTTCACCGCGATACGCGCCACCTTCGTGCTGGAGGCCGACACCCCGCGCGCGGCGCTAGAGGACTTGGTGGCCCACGCCGATGCGTGGTCACCGGTCGCCAATACGTTGCGCAACCCGGTGTCGGTAGCCGTCAAGCTTGCTCGCTAAGGGGGTCCGATGACCGAGATGTACGGGGATGCCAGGCGGGCCGACGCCCCAGTGGTCGCGGGGGGCGAGGAGGATCTGGCGCGCCTGCGGCGCCTGGTGGCGGACCAACTCGCCGCTCTGGCGCCGAGGATCGATGAGGAGGGCCTCCATCCGCAGGCCTTCCTGCGCGACTACGGACGGGTCTACGGCTTTGGACACGCCGTCGATCTTGGCTACGGAGGGCGGCCCGGGGGGCTGAAGGGGGTGATCGCGGGCATGGAGGCGTGTTCCGAGCACTGCGTCTCGACGGGCTTTCTTGTATGGTGCCAGACATCATGCGCCTGGTATCTTCAAAAAAGCGGCAACACGCCGCTGAAACGCCGCCTGCTCCCCGCGCTCTGCTCAGGACAGCAACCGGCGGGCACCGGATTGTCCAATCTCCTGAAGGCCCGATCACAACTCGAACCGCTACGGTTGCGCGCCGTCGCCGTGCCCGGCGGTTACCGCATCCACGGCACCCTCCCGTGGGTATCGAACCTGGTCGCCGGGGCGGTGTTCGCGGTGGCCGCGGCCACGCCTGGCGGGACCTTGATGGCGCTTGCGCGTGCCGGCGCGCCGGGGCTCACGCTGCGACGCGCCGGGCCGTTCTGCGCGCTCGAAGGGACAGCGACCATGAGCTGCCGGTTCGACGACGTGTTTCTCGCAGACAGCGAGGTGATCGCGCCGGACGAGGGGTTCGACGATTACTTCGCGCGCATGCGCCCTGGGCTCATATTGGCGCAGATGGGCATGGCGCTCGGTCTGGTGCGGGGGGCGCTCACCCTCATCGACGAGACGCGGTCGCCGGCGCGGCCCGCCAATGCCTTTGTCGAGCACCAGCCGGAAGACCTGCGCGAACGGCTGCACGCCTTGCGCACCGAGACCCAGGCGGCCGCCGACGGGCTCGACGGCTGTGCGCCCGCGCGCTTCGACGAAATCCTCGCGCTCCGCGCGCGCGGGACGCGCCTGGCACTGGACGCCGCGCAGAGCGCCCTGCTGCATTGCGGTGCAAACGGTTACCTCGCGCGCCATCCCGCCCAGCGGCGCGTGCGCGAGGCATACTTCGTCGCGCTTGTCACACCCGCCCTGAAACACCTCGCCCGCGAGATCGCGCTCGCGAAAAGCAGCGGCCCTTTGCCGGTCGCCTGACCACGCCCCCACCCCCACAGGCACGGCGCGCACTGTGGCTTTGCCCGCGCGCAGGCCACGCCCGGCGCCCGGATCCGGCCGAATGACGGAGACGAACCGACAATTTTGCCCCCGGACGCAAAATCAAATTGCATTAGCGGAAAAAGATGCCTATGATTCGCCCGATTCCACGGCACCGAAGGCGGCCGCCATTCTCTGTTAGCGATCCCATCGCTCTCAGGCCTAACGCTGACCGGGTGTGCACGGGAGCTACTTCAACGGGACTGCCTTAGACGAAGGTCTGGGAGTTCCTCGGTAACAGAATTGGAGGGCTTGCCCATGCGCTCACTTGGACATCAGATTGTGGCCGAGTTTTATGGATGCGACAAAGCGCTTCTGAACGACGTCGCATACATTCGGAACCACATGCTGGAGGCCGCCGTGAAATCCGGCGCCACGATCGTCACGGAGACGTTCCACCACTTTTCCCCGCACGGGGTCTCGGGCGCGGTCATCATCGCCGAAAGCCATCTGGCCATCCACACATGGCCCGAATACGGCTATGCGGCAGTCGACCTGTTCACCTGCGGCGACTCCGTTTCCGCGGAGACCGGCTTCAATCACCTGCGCGAGGCCCTGGTCGCCGGCCATGTGTCGACCATGGAGGTCCACCGCGGGCAGATCGACATGATGTCGGTGGCCGAGGACAAACAACCGGCCATGAAGCTCGCGATGGGCTGATCCGCCCCGAAGATAGGATTTGCCATGATTATCAAGACGCCTACGTCCCACACCTTCGTGACGGGCTCGAGTGAGGGCTATACGCCCTTGAATGCCTTCGACGGCGCCTTGCTGGCCGCCGGCATCGGCAACACGAATCTCGTCAAGATGTCGTCCATCGTCCCTCCCGGGACCCGCGAGGTGCCGATCACGGAGCTTGTGCTCCCGCCCGGCGCGCTCGTGCCCGTGGCCTACGCCGCCATGGAATCCGATATCCCGGGTTCCATGATCTGCGCGGCGGTGGCGGCGGCCTGGCCGACCGATCCCGCAAAGCCCGGGCTTATCATGGAATACCATGCCCATGGTCACCGCGAGGACGCGGAGTCGGTGGTGCGGCGCATGGCCGAAGAGGGCATGCGCAAGCGCGGCTGGGAGGTAAAGACCCTGAAATCGATGGCCATCGATCATCGCGTCGAGAAGATCGGCGCGGCGTTCGCCGCCGTGGTGTTGTGGGACCTCTGATGGACAAGGCCGGTTGGTACACGGAGGAATGGGCAGACCAGGGGTCGGCGATCTCGCTGCGCGTGAAGGACAAGGTGCATGATGAGCAATCGCCCTATCAGCGCATAGAGATCTACGAGACCGAGACCTTCGGGACGCTCATGACCTTGGACGGTCTGGTCATGGTGACCGATCGCGACAACTTCGTGTATCACGAGATGATGTCGCACCCCGCCCTCTTCACCCATCAGACGCCGCGCCGGGTGCTCATCATAGGCGGTGGTGACTGCGGGACCTTGCGCGAGGTCCTGAAGCACGATGAGGTGGAACACGTCGATCAGGTGGAGCTGGACGAGCGCGTGACGCGCGTCGCCGAACAGTTTTTCCCGGAGCTGTGCGCCGCCAACGACGACCCGCGGGCGCATCTCCATTTTCAAGACGGTATCCGCTGGGTCGCGGACGCCAAGCCGGGATCCTACGACATCATCATCGTCGATTCGACGGATCCGGTCGGCCCGGCCGCCGGACTTTTCGGAAAGGCCTTCTACGCCGACTGTCATCGGGCGCTCAAGGCCGACGGCATCGTCGTGGGCCAAAGCGAGTCGCCGCTCTTTCATGCGCCCCTGATCAAGGCCATGCACGAGGCCTTGCGCGGCGCGAATTTTCTGGACGTCGCCACCATCCACTTCCCGCAATGCACCTACCCGTCGGGCTGGTGGAGCGCGACCATGGCCCGCAAGGATGCGACGCTCGCGGGCTTTCGCGAAGAGGCCTGCCACGAACGCGCCTTCGCCACCCGCTACTACAACGCCGGCATCCATCAGGCGGCGTTCGCCTCCCCGGAATTTTTGTTCAAGACCCTGCTCTAGGCCCACGCGCGGCTCATCGTCGGCGCGGCACCCGCCCGTCACGGGGCGATAGCACGGCGGGCAAGACAGGGGGGCAACCAGGCCCGCAAGGAGGCGATGCTCGCGGGCTTTCGCGCAGAGGCCTACGAACGCGCCTTCGCCACCCGCTACTACAACGCCGGCATCCATCAGGCGGCGTTCGCCTCCCCGGAATTTTTATTGAAGATGCGGCTCTAAGCGGAAGACGCCGCTTATCGTCCGGCGGGTACCGCCCGGCCCCAGGCGATAGCTGATCGGCGGGCTAGGTCTTGTGCATCAGACCATGCTTATTCCCAATATCTTGTTGTTGATGTTGATCAAGGCCGCTCGCTTGCAGTAGACTCCTGACCTCGTATTCGCTTTCCCCAAGGAGACCTGGCCCCATGGATTACGCGCAATCGTCACAGGCTTCCCCAGGCGCGGCGGTCGTCGAAAACGGCCTACGCGTCATTCGCCGCAACGGGCATGCCACGCGATTTGACCCCTCCAAGATCGCGATCGCCATCACCAAGGCCTTTTTGGCGACCGAGGGCAACTCAGGGGCGGCCTCGACGCGCGTGCGCGAGATCGTGGCGGGACTCACAGACCAAGTCATCGCGGCGCTGACCCGTCGGCTCCCCGGCGGCGGCACCGTCCATATCGAGGACATCCAGGATCAGGTCGAGCTTGCGCTCATGCGCAACGGCCACCACGAGACCGCCCGGCGCTACGTCCTCTACCGCGAACAGCGCGCCCAGGCGCGCGCCAGCGCCCAAGCCGCGGCCCAGGAACCCGAGATTCATGTCCGCACCGCCGATGGACGCAGCGTGCCGCTCGACCGGGCCCGACTCAAGGCCGTAATCGATGAGGCCTGCAGCGGCCTGCGTGAGGTCTCGGCCGACGGCGTGCTCCAGGCCCTGCTCCGCAACCTGTTCGACGGGGTCGACGAACGCGACGTCATGCAGTCGGCGATCCTGAGCGCCCGCGCGCTGGTGGAGACGGAACCGAACTACACCTATGTGAGCGCGCGCCTGCTGCTTGATGTATTGCGACGCGAGGTGCTCGGCCGGTCGGTGACCCATGGCGAGATGCGCGGTGAATATGCGGAATACTTTCAGGCCTTCATCCGCGAAGGGGTGGAGGCGGAGCTCATCGACCCACGGCTGACCGAATTCGACGGCGCGCGCCTCGGACAGGCACTGAAGGCCGACCGCGACCTGAATTTCACCTATCTCGGCCTCCAGACGCTGTATGACCGCTACTTCCTACACCGCGAAGAGCGGCGCATCGAACTACCCCAGGCGTTTTGGATGCGCGTAGCCATGGGGCTTGCCTTGAACGAGGTGGACCGGGAGACACGCGCCATTGAATTCTATGAGGCGCTGTCGACCTTCGACTTCGTGTCGTCGACCCCGACCCTGTTCAATGCCGGCACGCTGCGTTCGCAGCTGTCATCGTGCTACTTGACGACGGTCTCGGACGACCTGGATGGCATCTACAGCGCCATCAAGGACAACGCGCTGCTATCGAAATACGCGGGCGGCCTTGGCAACGACTGGTCGCGCGTGCGCGCCCTGGGGGCGCGCATCAAGGGCACCAACGGCAAATCACAGGGGGTAATCCCGTTCCTCAAGGTCGCCAACGATACCGCCGTGGCGGTCAATCAGGGGGGGCGGCGCAAGGGTGCGGTCTGCGCCTATCTCGAGACCTGGCATCTGGACATCGAGGAATTCCTCGAGCTGCGCAAGAACACCGGCGATGACAGACGGCGCACCCACGACATGAACACCGCAAACTGGATACCGGACCTGTTCATGGAGCGGGTGCGCGCGGGCGCCGAATGGACGCTGTTTTCACCATCGGACACCGCGGACCTGCACGATGTCTACGGTGAGGCGTTCCGGGCGGCCTATGAACGCCACGAGGAGCAGGTGGCGCGCGGCGAACTGAAGCTCTTCAAGAAGGTCCGGGCGCTGGATCTGTGGCGCAAGATGCTGTCGATGCTGTTTGAGACCGGCCACCCGTGGCTTACCTTCAAAGACCCCTGCAATCTGCGCAGTCCTCAGCGCCACAGGGGCGTGGTCCACAGCTCCAATCTATGCTGCATGACCGCCGACCAGCGGGTGGTGACGGATCGCGGATTGCTGACCGTGGGCGAGCTTTATGCCCTGGGCGGCAAGAACCGGGTCGTCGGGCTTGACGGTGTCTACGACGCATCGGAGATGTTGCGGCCACGACCCAACGCCCCGATCGTCCGTATAGAAACCGCGGAAGGCTACCGCCACAAGGTCACACCGGACCACAAGGTGTGGGTGAAGGACCGCGGCTGGGTCGAGGCGCGGCACTTGAAGCCCGGGGACCGTCTGCTCGTTCAGCAACGCGAAGGGCTGTTCGGGCCCATGCATAACCCCGAGATCGCCTTCGTGATAGGGCTCATGACCGCGAGCAGCGCCTACGGGCGGCATCGCATGGTGACCGAACTCGAGGCGACACGCTTTGCCTATATCGGCAAGGCGCGCATGGCGGTGATCTCGCACGAGACCGGGGAGACCCATGAGTCCTGGCACGAGACCCACGACGAGCGCGATCATACCCACGTCGGCATCCCGGAGCTCATCTGGAAGGGCGACAAGGAGACGGTGACAGCCTACCTGCGCGGCCTCTATCAGGCCGGGAACGGGATGATCAAGAGCCTCACCCTCGCCTCCTACGACCAGCCGTTCATCGAAAGCCTGCAGATCGTGTGGGCCAATCTCGGCGTCGAGACGCATATCCAGCAGATCGACAAGGCCTACTGGCGGCATTCGCTCTTCCGTCTGATCATGAGCAGCAGCGAGGGCCATGCGATAGCCGCGTCCGTGCTGCAGGTGGGCGAGGAAGACTTCCCGTTGAACCACGGCGACAGCCCGCATGTGAGCGACAAGCAGCGCGGCTATGCGACATTCACCGGGCTCACGCCGCTCCCCAAAGAGGATGCCTACTGCCTCATGGTGGACTCGCCGACCCATGCGTGGACCGTCAACGGCCTGATCACCAAGAACACCGAGATCACGCTCAATACCTCCGATCAGGAGATCGCGGTCTGCAACCTGGGCTCCGTGAACCTCGCCGCCCACGTCGGCGATGAGGGCGGCATGGACATGGCGAAACTCGGGCGCACGGTGCGCACCGCGATGCGCATGCTCGACAACGTCATCGACGTCAACTATTACTCCGTGCCCCAGGCACGCGCCTCCAACCTGCGCCATCGGCCGGTCGGCCTCGGGCTCATGGGCTTCCAGGACGCGCTCTACAAGCTGCGCCTGCCATATGGCTCGGACGAGGCGATGACCTTCGCCGACCGATCCATGGAGGCGGTCAGCTTCTATGCGATCCTCGCCTCAAGCGAGCTTGCCAAGGAACGTGGCACCTATGCGAGCTATGAGGGGTCGCTCTGGAGCCAGGGGATCCTACCCATAGACAGCATTGCCTTCGTGGAGGAGGCACGCGGCGGGTCGCTGTCCATGGACCGGGGCGTCGCGCTTGATTGGACGCCGGTGCGCGAGACCATAGCGCAGCATGGGATGCGCAACTCGAACTGTCTGGCGATAGCACCGACCGCCACGATCTCGAATATCGCCGGGGTCGCGCAAAGCATAGAACCGACCTACCAGAACCTGTTCGTGAAGTCGAACCTGTCCGGCGAGTTCACGGTCCTGAACGAACACCTGGTTCGCGACCTGAAAGAGCGCGGCCTGTGGGACCCGGTGATGGTCAATGACCTCAAGTATTACAACGGGCGCGTGCGCGGCATAGACCGCCTGCCAGACGACCTCAAGGCCCTGTACGCCACCGCCTTCGAGATCGAACCGCGCTGGCTCATCGAGGCCGCATCGCGCCGCCAGAAGTGGATCGATCAGGCGCAGAGTCTGAACCTCTACATGGCGGAACCCTCGGGGCGGAAGCTGTCCGATATGTATATGTTGGCGTGGGAAAAGGGGCTGAAGACTACCTATTACCTACGCACCCTGGGCGCCACCTCGGTGGAGAAGTCGACGCTAAACGATGGGGCCCTGAACGCGGTACGCGGTGCGGTGCCCGAGGCCCCCAAGGCCTGCGCCATCAATGACCCGCAGTGCGAGGCATGCCAATAAATCAGGAGGGAAACATGCTGGATTTTGACGGCACACCGGCCACGGCCAACTCCCCTCAAGGGGGCGTCACCGGACTTGAGGACCTGAAGATCGGGTCGGGACGGGTCCAGGTCGACGACAAGCGCATCATCAACTGCCAGGCCGATGTCAATCAGCTCGTGCCCTTCAAGTATCAGTGGGCATGGCAGAAGTACCTGGATGCCTGCGCGAACCACTGGATGCCGCAAGAGGTGAACATGTCGCGCGACATCGCGACCTGGAAGGACCCCAGCGGGCTCACCGCCGACGAGCGCACCATCATAAAGCGCAATCTCGGCTTCTTTGTGACCGCCGACTCGCTCGTGGCCAACAACCTCGTCGCTCGTGGCCAACAACCTCGTGCTCGCGATCTACCGCCACATCACCAATCCGGAATGCCGGCAGTACCTGCTTCGGCAGGCCTTCGAGGAGGCGCTGCACACACACGCCTATCAGCACATCGTGGAAAGCCTCGGCCTCGACCAGGGCGAGATCTTCAACATGTACCGCGAGGTTTCGTGCATATCGGACAAGGATGTGTTCGAGCTACAGTTCACTCGCGAGCTCATGAACCCCAATTTCTCCACGGGCACCGAAGAGAATGACCGGCGATTTCTGCGCAACCTGATCGGCTACTACGTGATCATGGAAGGCATCTTCTTCTATGTCGGCTTCGTGCAGATGCTGTCGTTCGGCCGGCGCAACAAGATGATGGGCGCGAGCGAACAGTTCCAGTACATATTGCGCGATGAATCCATGCACTTGAACTTCGGCATCGATCTCATCAATCAGATCAAGATCGAGAACCCGGCGCTGTGGACCGAGGCCTTCCAGAACGAGGTGATCGACCTCATAAAGCAGGCGGTGGCGCTCGAGTACCGCTATGCCGTCGACACCATGCCGCGCGGGGTCCTCGGACTCAATGCCGCGATGTTCGATGATTACCTCAAGTTCATCGGTGATCGACCTCATAAAGCAGGCGGTGGCGCTCGAGTACCGCTATGCCGTCGACACCATGCCGCGCGGGGTCCTCGGACTCAATGCCGCGATGTTCGATGATTACCTCAAGTTCATCGCCAATCGGCGTTGCCAGCAGATTGGTCTGCCCCTCCAGTATGCGGGCGCGACCAACCCGTTCCCATGGATGAGCGAGGTCCTCGATCTGAAGAAGGAGAAGAACTTCTTCGAGACGCGCGTGACGGAATATCAGACCGGTGGGGCGCTGTCCTGGGATTAGAAGGGTCATCGTCCCGTTCCCATGGATGAGCGAGGTCCTCGATCTGAAGAAGGAGAAGAACTTCTTCGAGACGCGCGTGACGGAATATCAGACCGGTGGGGCGCTGTCCTGGGATTAGAAGGGTCATCGTCAACTGTAGTAGCACATCCTTACGTAGTGTGAGCGCTTGGATAGATCGGGCTTCAGCCGGGAAGGCGGCCCGATCTTCATCAAAACTCCATTCTTGTGCGGCCACGCGTCTCGGCCGATGATCTTCCATGAGACTGATGACTCGTGCCCGCGCCCAGGCGCGGACTGCTGCGCCCACTTCCATAGCAGGGGCCATCGGAAGCTCTCCCGGTTTACTGAAGTTGTAATGTGTAATGTACGGAAGGGGCGCGCCGGCTTCCCTACCCTCCGCTACTGGACCCGTGCGCCAGTCGTGCTAAACACACGTGTCCCTTCGCGTCGGCGCGCCATATGGGCCGCACGTCGAGCGCCAACGATGCCCTGGCCTCGGCGGTGACGACCCGATCCAACGCGCTTTGGAGGTGCGTTATGCTTATCTCAGTCAGATGATATGTCGTCAGAGCGCGGCCACCGGATTTCCGAAAAATGGCTCAAGCGCCAATGGAAATCTCTGCGATATCGCTAGCAACTAATGACTAGGCTTCCTGAACGCCAATGGACCAGGGGTTTATGACCTGAATCCCGCACTCCTCAAAATCCCGCACATTGCGGGTAACGAGTCGAGCATCGGCGGACGCGACAATCGCTGCGATCTGGGCGTCTGCTTGCGTGATCGGGCGGCCCTGGGCCTTGCGTTTTGCGGCGATCTCGGCGTAAAAGCGGGCCGCGGCGCTATCAAAGGCCAGGATGCGCGAGAAAAAATCCTCTTCAAAAAGCCCGGCGAGCGCGTGCTCCAACTGCCGCCGACGCGGGCCCGCCGCGAGTAAATGGGCACCATAAAGCATCTCTGCCTCGGTAATGGCGGTGGTGTAGAGACCGGACAGGGGCTGGGCCGCGACCCATTCGACGACCATGGAGTCGGGGGTGATACGCAAAAGTTCCGACAGCACGTTCGTATCAAGGACGAGCACCCGGCCTAGTCCTCGAAGTCCGGAGACCTTGGGGGGTCTTCGCGCTCAACCTGCGGCAATGCGATGTCACCAAGCGGGGCGAAGCGTGCGCGAATCCTCTCCACCAGATTCTGGCCTGGGCCCGACTCCCTGCGCAGCGCCGCCCGCAAGATGGAGCGCGCCTCCTCTTCCATGGAGTGCCCCCGACACGCCGCCCGCACACGCAGTCGTGCCTTGATATCCTCATCGAGGTTGCGAATCGTGATGCTGGCCATTATTCCTCCTCGCCAAGCCTTCTCACATAATAGTCACTGCATGCGTTGATAGCAACGCAAGCGCAGGCCGGTTTTAGCCCGGTACGGGACGAAACGGAGAGAAGTCGCGGCCACGCCAACAGGCGGGCTCCCCACATCGCGCGACATCGCGACCTGGAAGGACCCCAGCGGGCTCACCGCCGACGAGCGCACCATCATAAAGCGCAATCTCGGCTTCTTTGTGACCGCCGACTCGCTCGTGGCCAACAACCTCGTCGCTCGTGGCCAACAACCTCGTGCTCGCGATCTACCGCCACATCACCAATCCGGAATGCCGGCAGTACCTGCTTCGGCAGGCCTTCGAGGAGGCGCTGCACACACACGCCTATCAGCGCATCGTGGAAAGCCTCGGCCTCGACCAGGGCGAGATCTTCAACATGTACCGCGAGGCGGCTGCATATCTGATAAGGAAACGAAGTGATCGACCTCATAAAGCAGGCGGTGGCGCTCGAGTACCGCTATGCCGTCGACACCATGCCGCGCGGGGTCCTCGGACTCAATGCCGCGATGTTCGATGATTACCTCAAGTTCATCGCCAATCGGCGTTGCCAGCAGATTGGTCTGCCCCTCCAGTATGCGGGCGCGACCAACCCGTTCCCATGGATGAGCGAGGTCCTCGATCTGAAGAAGGAGAAGAACTTCTTCGAGACGCGCGTGACGGAATATCAGACCGGTGGGGCGCTGTCCTGGGATTAGAAGGGTCATCGTCGATTCTCATTAGTCACGAGACTAATCTCATTAGTGGCAAGACTCGTCTCATTAGTCGCGAGACTCGGATACCAGGAGTGAGGTGGCGGCCCTTGGAGCCTTCTCGGCGAGCACGTGCTTATATCCTCAGGATGGGCACGAGGCTACGTCTATCCTCCAGTCATCACGCTAGGCCACCGAGAAACAAGACGCACGGAAATTGCCGGGCATGCGCCGCTGTCGGAATTCGGCACGGCGCGCGGCCCCCGCCGAGTCGTGGGCGCCCGACCCGACGAAAAAGCGTCTGAGACCGTTGGCTGAGAAATCGTCGGACCCACGCAGTTTGAGATCCGGGCGTAAGAGAACCCTAGGCGTGGATGGTGCCACGCAAGCCCCTCCAGTGGTGGAAGCTGGGGTCTTAGCGCCGTACTCGGTGCCTTGCGGCATTATCTACAGACCCCACCCGTCCCGCAAGCCAGGCGGGGCGACGGTTGGCGGGGGCGCTGATTTGGGAAATACGTGAAATCACGCTCGCTGCGCGCCACGGAGCGAAGCGGGGGCGCGTAGGCCGCGGGACCAGCCATTCGGCCGGCAATGGGCGCAGGTCCGGGCGGGGTGGCCGCAAGCCACTTGCAAGGACACGGGCCATGCGGCCCGCAATGTCGACACGCCGTCCAGTTATTGTGGGCGAGCCTCTTGTGCGCCCGAAAAGCGCACGGCTCGCCCGCAGGACGGCTGCGGCGCGACATCTCGTAGCGGAGCGGAGAGATCATGAGTATTGCGCTGAGATCGAAGGCGCGACATTGTGGGCCGCATGGCCCAGGGCGACTGGGACGTCCCGTCGCGCATACTGAAGGCCGGCGCACGGTTGTTTAGTGAGACGGATTGGGGAAAGTCTCGCGATTAGTGAGATTTGGTTTCACGGCCAGTGAGACGTTTTTGGCTAAGCCGCTGATTTATAATAACCTGCAGTCTCGCCACCAATGAGACGGGACGGTCATCGTCAACTCTCGTGAGTCGTTGCGCTGGGCCATCCGGAAACGGGGGCCCGGGAATCGCGAGGCATGCGCCGCTGTGCGCAGGTGTGGTAATGCACATCCTTACGTTGCGCGAGCGCTTCGATAGATCGGGCTTCAGCCGGGAAGGCGGCCCGATCTTCATCAAAACTCCGTTCTTGTGCGGCCACGCGTCTCGGCCACTGATCTTCCATGAGACTGATGGCCCGCGCCCAGGCGTGGATGGCTGCGCCATCTGATGTTCGAGCCGGTTTCCGACACGCACGACGTTACCAGTTAGGAGCAGAAGCCCCCAACTGGTAATACGGCTCACGCGGTTCGCTTATTTATGATGCGCGGCGTAATATTTTGCCGCTTCCTCATGATGATGAGCAGCGTGAGTGCCGTGCGCGTGCGCTAGGTGCGCATGATGCGCCGCCTTTTCGTGCTGTCCGGCGTCATGATGTTTTGCGGCCTCTGTATGATGTTTTGCAGCTTCGGTATGGTGTTTCGCGGCATTCTTATGGTGCTCAGCGCCTTCATGCATTATGTTGACTCCTTGATGTGTGGATTTTCGAACTTTCCATAGACGTAACCGTAGCGCTCCCGCATACCGGGTATATGATATCTGTCGAGTCGGCGTGAACTCGACCATGGATGACCATGGGCAATATCTGCTCGTGTCCCTCGAATATGGGGGCGCATCCGTTACGTAGTACTCAGTCAGCGAAACACCAGGAAAGTTCGCTCTTACCGACTTTTTAAATTTCTTCCCTTCCTAGGCATATTTCGACAAAATATAAACGGGGATCGACCGATATGTAATAGGACAGCAAACGGGTTTGCGCGGATGGGAGGTGACCATTCTTGAAGTCTCGAAAGAGCAGGAAGCCGTGCCTTACGATCTTTCTCTGGTCGGACCTACGCGGCACCCGAGGGAGGCGTGATGGTCACGGCGTGACCGCTACCCCGCGTTGCGGCGGCGTGCTCCACGATATCCAAAAACGGTTTGACGATGTCGATGGGCATGGGGAATATGACGGTGGAATTGTTTTCTCTGGCAATTTCACTCAGGGTTTGAAGGTAGCGCAGCTGCATGCCGCCCGCGGCAGAGGCCAGGATGGTGGCGGCGTTTGTGAGAGTCTGAGCCGCTTGAAATTCGGCGTCGGCATGAATGATCTTGGCGCGGCGATCTCGCTCGGCTTCAGCCTGTCTGGCAATGGCTCGGATCATGTCATCCGTCAAAAGGATATCGCGCACCTCCACGTTGATGACTTCGATACCCCAGGCAGCGACCTGGTTTTCCAGTATATCCTGGATGTCGGTATTGAGCTTGTCGCGCTCAGCCAGCATCTGGTCGAGCTCGTGTTTGCCGATGACAGAGCGCAAGGTGGTTTGGGCAAGCTTGCTCGTCGCCGAGAAGTAGTCTTGGACATGAATGAAGGCCTTGGCGGCGTCAATGACACGGAAGTACAAGACCGCATCGACCTTTATGGAGACGTTGTCCCGGGAGATCGCCTCTTGGACCGGCACGTCGTGGACTTGGGTACGGAGATCCACGCGCACTTTGCGCTGGATGAGCGGGATGACGATGACGAGGCCAGGACCTTTGACCTGCGAGAAGCGTCCGAGGGTAAAGACAACCGCGCGCTGGTATTCATAGATGATGTTGAGCGACCAAAAGATCAGAAAGGCAGCCAGGAAGACCAGGATAAGAACCGGTTCAAAGATCATGGGGGGCTCCTTGGGCGGCGGCCAAGATCCACGGCGGGAGGGGCATGGCCAGCCAGGATGGGCTATTGGCCATTTACGGCCGCATAATCTCTATAGGATAGACCGGCGCGGAGACTATAGCGATCATGGGGCTTCGGAGCGTCGGCGCGGGACCCAGGCTCCGGGCCTGGCGAAACGGGGATAGGTCGTGCCCACGCCAGCAGGCAAGCCACGCCGCGATCGCCCAGGGGTCGCCCTAGACCTCGCTTTGCGAACAGACATACAAGGCGCGGGCCCGCGATCATGCGAGCGGCCGTTGCCTCAGGTCTTGGTGAGACTCGGGCGCCACCGGCCGGACGCAATACCGTCTCGGGCGGCACGCCATTGCGGTCCCAGACCTCAACGGATGATGCGAATGTCGATACCCAGGGAGAGTTGCCCCCAAGCCCTGTCCGCGGTCCAGACAGGCACCCCCTTCACGGCCGCGAGCGCAAGGCACGCCCGGTCGGCCAGCGACAACCCCTGGGAGCGGGTTTTCGCCCAAAGCGTCGCGGCGACGTCGGCCTGCTCTTCCGTAAATGGCACGATCACCGTACCCATGTCAGCGAAGTCCGCGGCCATGCCCGCGACATTCACGCTCCGACCCAGGGCCTTTTGCAACACCTCCGCCCAATTCACCGCCGAAACCGTGGCCTCGTCCAGGAGCGAGCGCACGATCTCGGCCCCTGACTCGTGGTTTAGGAACGCCAACAGTGCCGAGGCGTCAAGCACTCGGCTCATTTCCCCAAGACTTCTTTGGCGGCCTCGGCACGTCGCTCTCTTATGAGTTCGTCGACCAGATTCGCGTCTGGTGACACATGCGCGAAGCGCTCCTGAAGACGGCGCTCAATCGCCTCACGACGCTCCAACACGAGGCTCTCGCCTACCTGGCGCGCCACGAGTCGGTCGCCTGACTGGAGCTTTAGGGCGCGACGCAGCCGAGCCGGGATCACAAGACGCCCATGAGCGCCCACCTGAACATCGGCCCTGACATCATCTGCCATAACTTGTCCGCGCGTGACACGATTTTTTTATTATGTCACCTGATACAGCCTTTGCCAATCGCGGCGTGCGGTGATCGACGTCTAACACCCACGTCTCTGATCGACCTTCATTGACATCCCCCCAGCCTGAAGGCCGGAGATTCCTACGGCGCTCAATGCACACGGCACGGGATCGCTTCGGCGGGTTCCTGCTTCCTCGGGGCCACCCTACCCGCACCGAGATACAGATAGGGGCTGACATCCCCTCGACAGGCCATGACGGCATGCCCTGCCGCCAGTGTAGCGTGCGCTCACCATTCCCCAAGATCTTACCCCAAGCCTTTCCTGTGCGCCGGACCACTTCTCAACATGGTGCCACCTCCTCCCGGTTGGCCATGAGCGCCATGCATGCGCAAACGCGCCCAGCCTTTTCATCCGGGCCTAGAGTCGTCTCATCTGCTACAGGCCCAAAGGGGACGTGAATCGGACCGGGGTGCGGCGGAATAAAGCGGCATTTCCGGGAGACGATGGGGCCGGGCGAGGCGCGCCGGCCGGCGTCCAAGTCCCAGGCATCACGCCGCGCGCACCCGCTCGCGCAGGTGATCGGCCGTGGGCGGGACGGCATCGATCGACCGTGCGAGATACTCAGACACGCTCCTCATGCCCAAGAGATCGCCTAGCACCTGCCGCCAGGGCTGTGCCCAGACGTCCAGATAATCGCGCTCACCCTCCTCGCTCGCCATATAGGCGAGGCTTTCCGTCCCGGGCGTGAAGAGGCATTCGATGCCGGGTTTGGTATTGCCGCGGGCGTCGCAACGGTACCAGCCGGATCGGGGGAGCCAGACTGCGGCCAGACCATGCGTCGCGTGACGATCGGGGTTGGCGTCATCGAACCGCAGGCGCTGGTAGCAAAAACCCGAGGGAAGACCGCAGGCCCGCCACAGCGCGACCAAAAGATGGCTTTTCCCAAAACACAGGGCACTGCCGGTATCCAGGACCGCGGAGGCCGATACCGGCAGCTCCTCGCGCGCGGCATCCACGCTATGCAGAATCTCGTCCCGCACGAAGGTGAAGCAGCGTTCAGCGGTCGCTACGGGATCGTCGCGGGTAAGTTGCTCGGCGACCCAGCGGACCCGCGGGTTATCCCCGTCGACCACGGCATCCATTCGCAGAAAGGCCTTATGCGGCTCATGATATTTCATGGTGCATTTCTCACCGGTAGCGGCGTTGACGGGCAAACGGGCTTGGGTCGCGGCGCCGCCAATATTCGGCCTGTCATTGTAACAATATCTTCTTCAACGGGAAGACCGACGCGCTTAGGCGCGATTGCGAGCACGGAGTGAATGGGTTCGATAGCCGCCGCCGGGCGTGCGGACCCAAACGGGATTCGCGCGCCTCTTGGCTGCCGAGGGGACGCCGACGAACCGGACCCGGGACCTTAGGCGAAGAGGGCCACGCGAGCGGGGGTGCCCGGCAGGCCGGGGCGCGAATGGCGACGACGTCTGTGGACGACGCCAGGCCTGCCAATCAAGCCGACGAACAGGGAGGGCCTATGGACACCACGAAATCGATCGACCTCAAGGGTCTGTGCTGCGCACAACCCATCGTCGCGCTCGCCAGGGAACTCGCGGGCATGGCGCCCGGGGAGGTGTTGCTGGTGTCGGCCGATAAGGACTCTCTGCGCCGGGACATCCCGGCATTTTGCCGACAGACAGGCCATGCCCTGCTCGAAAGCCACGAATGCGACGGGGAACTGCACTTCTGGATTCGCCGCGCGTAACCGCTGGGCGGTTGCCCGGGGGCGTGTGTCCGGCAGCGGGCGCGCCTTGTGGGCGGTTTTTTGATATATCGCAAGATGCCCCCGGAGCCAGCCGGTTTACCCTCGTTGCGGAGTCACTCCCCTACCGACCGGGGCACCGTGCGCCGGCCATGGCCGAACGTCCCGAGTCGGGGCCCATCCGCCAACAGTCCATTGATAACCAATCGGGAGCCGTCGACCACCATGAGCACCCCGTCGCCCTCCAGGCACGAACCGCAACGAGAAGCCGAGCCCTACACCATCCTGAGGGCCCCGGTCACACTTGATCCGAGCGCCCCGCGGCGCTACCCCTGGGCCTGGCAGAAGTATCTCGACGCCTGCGCCAATCATTGGATGCCGCAAGAGATCAGCATGGAGCGGGATATCGCACTCTGGAAGAGGCCCCATGGTCTGTCCGAGGACGAGCGGCGCATCGTCAAGCGCAATCTCGGATTCTTTACGACTGCGGACTCGCTCGCGGCCAACAATATCGTCCTTGGAACCTACCGCCAGATCCGCGCGCCGGAATGCCGGCAATATCTGATCCGGCAGGCCTTCGAGGAGGCGATCCACACGCACTCATATCAATATATCGTCGAGTCCTTGGGCCTCGACGAGGGTGAGGTCTTCAACGCCTATCGCGAGATCCCGTCGATCCGCGACAAGGATGCGTTCCTGCTCCCTCACATCGAGGTCCTGGCGGCACCCCGCTTCCAGACCGGAACGCGCGAGACCGACGCCGCGCTGTTGCGCTCGCTCATCGTCTTCGCGGCCATGATGGAAGGGTTGTTCTTTTATGTCGGGTTCGCGCAGATCCTGGCGCTGGGACGCCAGAACAAGATGGTCGGTGCCGCCGAGCAATACCAGTACATCCTGCGTGACGAATCCATGCACTGTAACTTCGGCATCGATCTCGCCAACCAGATCAAGATCGAGAACCCCGAACTGTGGAGTCCCGACTTTCAGGCCGAGATCCTGGGGCTGATGCGTACCGCCGTGGATCTCGAATGCGCCTATGCCACCGATACCATGCCACGCGGGGTGCTGGGGCTCAATGCCAACCAGATGCATCAATACGTCACCTATATCGCCAATCGCCGCTGCGCCCAGCTGGACCTGCCGGAGATCCATCCCGGGACACCCAACCCTTTTCCGTGGATGAGCGAGATGCTGGACCTGAAGAAGGAGAAGAACTTCTTCGAGACGCGCGTGACGGAATACCGGACCGGCGGGGGGCTGACCTGGGACTGATAGGGGGCGGCGTGACCCGCCATGGCAAGATGTGCGCGGTGAGGCCCCAAGCCCGTAGCGCGCGCATCTTGCCACTCAGTACCCGCCGCCCCCCATTTGTGAGGCCCTGAAGGCGAGGCCGACTGCGACTGCCACGGGGATCGAAGCGGCAATGGCCGGCGCCAGCACCACCCAAGGTCCCTTGAACGGGTAGCGGCGGATAGCGAGACTCGTGGCGAGCCCGAT
Organism: Acidiferrobacter sp. SPIII_3; assembly: GCF_003184265.1. GTDB lineage: Bacteria > Pseudomonadota > Gammaproteobacteria > Acidiferrobacterales > Acidiferrobacteraceae > Acidiferrobacter. Next base: position 3,257,479 of record NZ_CP027663.1, read on the forward strand.
GGTGAGGGACGCCACGAGCGCCATGATGATCCCAGCCCCCGCCCCCGCATAAAAGCGCAGATCCAGCACGAGGGCGCCCAGCACAAATGCGGTGGTGGCACGCCCGGCATCGGATAGGTCTGGGGTCCCGCCCGGGCCCGCCTGGATTACGATGGCCACAAGGGCCACGGCCAGCACAGCCGCGAGTTCGCCCAGCAGAATACTCCCGGAGAGCGGCGCCACGACCGCAAGACCGGCCGATGCGACGAGAGACACGCTGGCGAGTGGCCGGCGAGCGACATCGCGCAAGCCCGATATGAGCCACAGCGTGGACCACACCGCGGTTGCGGCTGCCCAAAGCGGCACGGCCATGAATGGAGGGTCGCGCCCGAGAATAGGCCAGAGCAGGACCGCCGTGGCGCTGGCGGCCGCCAGGATCGGCAGGGCAACCGTCATGAACCCGGCGCCGATCCGGCTTGCAAGGGATGTGGCGACCGCCAGCGCCACGACAAACCACGGCACCCAGGACAACACCGTCGCTGGTGGAAAGGTGAAGTCGTGGTAGACCGCGAAATAGCCGGCAAGGAAGGCCGCCGGGGCGGGAAGCGCGGCGAGACCGCGCCCCAGCCGGGGGGCGCCGGCGGCCAAAAACCGGGAGGACATGACGGTAAGCCCGGCCACCGTCCCCGGCACGAGAACGACGTGCAGCAGCTGGGATTTCACGAACGATGAATGGAACAGCGCCCACATGATGATGTCCCCCCGGTGCGCCGGATAGGCCGGCAGGCCATATACCCTTTACCGCGCCGTGCGCACGCCCTCGATATTGACGTGCAGATGCACACGGTTGGCGATCATGCCGGCATAGGCCGCCATGCCAAACGCGCTACGGCGAATGGTGGTCGTGGCCTCGTAGCCGGACAGATAACCGCCCCACGGCTTGGGGAGGGCCGCAACCTCGCCAGCACCAACCTCGCGGACGTGAAATACGACCGGCCGGGTGACACCGTGCAGGGTGAGGCGCCCGTAGAGAAGGCCCGTCTTCGCCCCCTGGGGCTTGAAGCGCGTACTGCGAAAGCTGATGGTCGGAAACTCCCGGACATTGAAGAAATCCGGACCGCGCAGGTCATGGTCGCGCATCGGGAAATCGGTATCGATGCTGGACGCCGCGATGCGAATCGCCACCGCGTCGCGCGAGGGCGCGGCGCTATCGAAGGTATAGGTGCCGGACATCTTGTCGAAACGTCCCACGACCACGGCAACGCCGGCATGGCCGATGGTGAACCACGCCAGGGAATGATCCGGGTCTATCCGGTAGGTCCCGTTGGGGCTGCCGGTCAGGCGGTGATAGCGCGCCGCATGCGCGAGCGGCACGAACCCACCGGAGATGAGACCCGAGACAAGGGCGGCGCGGCACAGAGTGGATAAACGCAATGAGGACATGACCGTTCTCCTTTAGTTGAGGTGCGAATCCGCCGGGCCCGGATTCCGGCCCTTGCCGACCGTCCGGCGGGTATCGCCACAAGCCCTATCGCTTCTTATGCAGATAGTCTGTATACAAACTACTATTACGGAGGGGTATTGTCAATATCCAAACTATAGTCTCTCACGGTTCGCGAAATCGCTCGCGCAGGCGGCGCAAATCCCGGCGCGTCCGATCGAGATCATCGGGGCTCATGTCGAGAAAGACGCGTTTTAGGTGCTGTATGTGCATCGGGAAGACGCGCGCGAACAGGGCCTCGCCCGCGCCTGTCAAGACCGCGTGAAAGCTGCGGCGATCCCCGCTCGGGACCTTCCGAAACACCAGCCCCTTGGCCTCGAGGCGATCGATGATCCCGGTTAAAGTACCCTTGGTGATCAAGGTCTTGCGGGCCACCTCGCTCAACGCAAGACCCTCGGTGCGACCGAGTGTGGCGATGACATCGAACTGCGCCGGGGTGAGGCCCAATTCGCGGACATGCGCCGCCGAGTAACTGGAAAAGGCATGGTAGGCCTCCGCGAGCTCGCGCAAGACGCCGAGAAAGGGTTCGCGCGCCGCGAGCTCGGTCATGCCCACGAACGACGTCGATGCAGGCGCCTCCTGTGAATCCCTTTTTGGCATGGCCAACCCTCGATAGTTTTTGTGACGATAGTCTGGCTACGGATTATCGCACGAAAGGTCGATCACGTCAGGCGGTGCAAGACCAGGCGCGCGGAGGACTTTGGGGGGATACCAGAGGGCCGCTGTTCTCGTACGCTGAAGCCCGCGACCCCCTGCCGGTAACCCCCCCGGTGGGCAACAGGGTCGCGTTGGTCATTAGCGTTCCGTGGGGACTCAACAAGGAGAAGGGCCATGTCTCGATTGCGTATCCGATTGCTCACCAAGCGTACGCTGCTCGGCGTCGTGCTCGCCGGCGCCTTACCGGCCGCCGCCTTCGCGCAGGCCGGAGGGGCGCAGTCCTCATCACAAACCGGGGCGGCAAGCGGTCATCCCATGATGGGGCACCCGGGCATGATGGGACACCACGGCATGGGCGCGCCCAAGACCACCGGCGCAAGCCCCATGACCGGCAGCACCGGCAAAGCAGGCGGGAGTCCGTGGGTAAAATCCATACAAGCGGCGTTGAATCGCAAGGAACACGCCCATCTCGCAGTCGACGGCAAGATGGGCCCGGAGACCCGAACCGCTTTGGAGAAATTCCAGAAGGCCCACGGCATCAAGCCGACCGGCCGCCCCAACAAGGCGACCCAGAAGGACCTGGGACTGTAGATCGGCCCCCAAGGGGCACGGCGGCTGCCCGATGCGCGGACAGATGCGTTCGAGGGCCTTTGGTGCGTCCCGCGTTTCTCGTAGCATCCCATCTTAAGGAGAACAGTCCATGCCTCCCTATTTCATCGTATCATTCGCGACACGCGCGCTGCTCGGCATAGCGATCGCCGGGACCCTGCCGGCGGTTGCCTTCGCCCACACGAACGGCCCGCGCCCGGCATCCCCGTCGGAGGCCATGAACGGCCCCATGCACGAGCATCCCGCTGCCGGGAAGGGGCCCATGACCGGCGCCGCCGAGCCCGGCGGGAGTCCTTGGGTCAAGGCCATCCAGGCGTCCTTGAATCGCGCGGAGCACGCCCACCTGGCGGTCGACGGCAAGATGGATACGGCGACCCACGCCGCCCTGAAGAGGTTTCAGAAGACACATGGCCTGAAGGTGACCGGCCGCCCTGACAAGGCCACGCGGCGCGCGCTGGGTCTGTAGGCCCGCCGCAAAGACCGGCCGGCTTGCGCGCGCCCTTCGCGGCTTTTCAGCGGCCCGCCCCGGTGGCGCGCCCCGCACCCAGGGCGGGCGCGGGCCTTTGGCCGACCCGTGCGCGGCGCGGACACCGCTACTCGGGGCGCGGCAACGCGCCTTGCCCGTCCCCACCCGTAGCGCCATGGTCCGCATCGTCGCCGCGATGGTCCTTGCCGAGCAGCATGTACATCGCCGGGACCACGAACAGCGAGAACAATGACCCGAGACTAAGTCCCGTAAAGATCACGAGACCGAGGGCAAAGCGCGCCGCCGCGCCGGGACCGGTCGCGAGCAGCAAGGGGATCACGCCCACGACCATGGCCGCGGTGGTCATGAGGATGGGCCGGAGACGGATGGACGAGGCCTTCTCGACGGCCTCGCGCTTACTCAAGCCCTCGTGGCGCTGCGCCTCATTGGCGAACTGCACGATCAGGATACCCTGCTTTGTGATCAACCCGATCAGGGTGATGAGACCCACCTCCGTGTAGATATTGATCGTGCCGAGCCCGAGACTCAAAAAGATCAGCGCGCCACTGATCGACATGGGGACCGTAACCATGACGATGAGCGGATCACGGAAGCTCTCGAACTGCGCGGCGAGCAACAGATAGATGAGCAGGATCGCCAGGAAAAAGGTCAGGAGCAGGCCGTTACGCGCGTGCATGAACTGCCGGGATTCGCTCGCGTAATTGATGGTGAATCCCTGCGGGAAGATCCTGTGCGCCTGGACACGCAGATAGGACAAGGCCTGCCCCATGGTCACGCCGGGCATCGGCACCGCCTGGATGGTGGCGGAATTCAGCTGGTCGAATTGCGGGAGATACTGGGGCTCGACCTTGGTGGTAAGCGATACCACCGTCGACAACGGGATCATGTGGCCGCCCGCCTGAAGATAGAAGTTCTTCAAAAGCCCGGCATCGGCGCGGAAGCGGTCGGAGACCTGTGGAATCACCTCGTAACTGCGGCCCTTCAGGTCGAAACGGTTGATGTAGTTGCCGCTCAAGAGCGGCTGCAGGTTGGCGGCGATGGTCTGCATGTTGAGACCCAGGGCCGCGGCCATGCTGCGCCGGATATGCATGACGATCTGCGGGTCATCATAGCGCAGATCCTTGGCGACATAGGCAAACAGCCCGCTGCGCTGGGCAATGCCGACCAGGCGGTCGGCAACCGCATCGATCTTCCGATAACCCGCGCTCCCCTGGATGACAAACTGCACGGGCGGACCGCCCGCCGACCCGGGAAGTGACGGCCTCTGGAACACCGCAAGCTGCAGGCCCGCTATGTGCGAGACCTTCTTCTGGATGATCGGCTGGAGCTTCATCGTGGTGATCGACCGCTTGCTCCAGGGCACAAGGTGCATGCCGGCCATCATCTGGTTGCTCCCAGCCCCGGTGGGCGAGAAACCGGTGATCATGAAGCTCTTGTCGTAGACCTTGAACTGCTCGAAGTCATGGATGATCTGCAGCCCATAGGTGCGTAGATAGCGAGTCGTGGCGGTCGGTGGCGCGATACCGGCGACAAAGATGATGCCCTGGTCCTCTTGGGGGGCGAGTTCCTGCTTGGTCGAGGTGAACAGGAAATAGACGCTCGCCAGCATGACCGCCGCGAAAAGCCAGATGGCCGGCAGGTAATCGAGGCTTGCGTGCAGCAGGCGGATGTAACGCGCCCGCAGGGCCTCGAAACGCTCATCCACCAGCCGCGCCCAGCCATGCGGGGGGTTCTGTTTCAGGACGCGCGCGCTCAACATCGGCGAGAGCGTCAGAGCGACGAGCATGGACACCAGCACCGCCGCCACCAGTGTAAAGGCAAACTCCGAGAAAAGGCTTCCGGTGAGCCCGCCCATGAAGCCTATGGGCGCGAATACCGCCACGAGCGTGGTCGACATGACGACGATCGGCGCCAGCAGTTCGCGCCCCGAGAGCAGCGCGGCATCGATCGGCCTTTTGCCCTCCTCGATGTGACGGTGGATATTCTCGACCACGACAATGGCATCGTCCACGACCAGTCCGATGGCAAGCACGATGGCGAGCAAGGTCAGCAGATTGATGGTGAAATGCATCATCCACATCAACAGGCCGCCGCCTATGATGGACAAGGGGATGGCGATCGCCGGAATCAAGGCCGCGCGCAGCGAACCCAGGAACAGGAGGATGACAAAGATCACCACCACCAGCGTGATGCCGATCGTGGTGAGAATCTCATGCAGGGACGCGGTTATATAAGTGCTCGCATCATAGGGGATGTTGGCACGCAGGGTCGGCGGGAACTGCGCCTTCAGGCGCCCGAGTTCGCGGCGCACGCCGCGGGCCACGGTCAAGGAATTGGCCGACGGCGTCGGTTGGATGCCGATATAGGCCGCCGTCGTGCCGTCGAAGAACGCCTGTGAGGTGTAGGTCTCGGCCCCGAGCGTGACACGCGCGACATCCTTAAGGCGCACCAGGGTCGGGCCGTTATGAGCCACGATGAGGTCCTTGAAGCCACGGACGGTCGATAGATTCGTGGTGGCGGTTATGACCTCCCCTATCGTGGCACTACGCGTGCGCCCGACCGCCGATATGTAATCATTGGCAGCGAGCGCCGCCGCCACCTGCGAGGGCTGGACGTGGAGCGCCGCCATCTTCGCCGGATTCAGCCACACACGCATGGCAAAGGTGTTCCCCGATCCGGTCCCGGCCGGCACGATCTGCGCCTGACTGACACCGGGCACCGAGACCAGGCTCGGCTGTACGACACGCAGCAGATAATCGGTGATCTGCTGCTGGTTCATGTGATGGCTGTAGAAGGCGATATACATGAGGTCGGTGGTATCGCCGACGGTCACGTTGATGACCGGAAGCTGACTGCCGGCCGGCAGCTTGTTCACCACCTGCTGGATCTTCGACTGAATATTGGCCACCGCCGCATTAGGGCTATAGTTCAGCTTCATGTAGGCGGTGATGGTCGACGCCCCTTCGGCACTGACAGAGGTCATGTAGTCGATGCCGGGGGCGGTGGCGATCACGCGCTCCAGGGGCGTGGTCAGGAAGCCCTGGACGGTCTGCGGGCTCGCGCCGGGGTAGATGGTGCGGATGACCACGGTGGTGTTGGTCATCTTCGGATACTCGCGGACCGTCATCCCCACATAGGCACGCACGCCGAGCAGGAAGATAACGAGGCTCAAGGCCGTGGCCAGGACCGGCCGCCTAATAAAGAAATCGGTAAAGGTCATACCACCGCCCTTAAGGCTGCACCGTGTTGTTGATCGCAATCGGCATGCCGTTGCGAAGCTTGACCTGGCCGGCCGTAACCACGACCTGCCCCACCTTGAGCCCGCTCTTTATGGCCACGAGCCCATGACGTTCACGGCCTACCGCCACCACCTGTTGGCGGGCGATGAGATGGGGATGGCCCTTGATGGTCCCATGCCGCACCACATAGACGGTATCGCCGTAGGTGTTGTAAGTGAGCGCCCCGGCCGGGACAACGATGACCTTGCGCACGTGCCGGCCCAAGAGGCGCACGCGCCCGAACATGCCGGGACGCAATACCGCCGCGGGGTTGGGCACGATCGCCTGCACGAGGATGTTGCGGGTGGTGGGGTTCACGGACGCGTCGATCGCATGCACGTGTCCGACGAAGCGGCGATGCGGGAACGCGTCCACGCGTAACTGGATCGTCTGCCCGACATGCACCCTCGGGACCTCGACCTGGGGGAGCGTGAAGTTGGCATAGAGCGTGCGATAAGACTGGAGATCGACGATCGGCGCGCCCGGCGCGAGATACTGGCCTAGATTCACCTGACGGACCCCAAGGATGCCGCTAAAGGGTGCGCGCAGGGCAAGCTCGTGGATCGCCGCCAGATCGCCCGCGACATGGGCCGTGGCGCCATGGAAAGTGGCGATCGCGCTGTCTAGTTGCGCGCGGCTCGCCGCCTTCTCTTTATAGAGCGTGCGCGTGCGCCGCAGATTGGCGGCGGCCAGACGCGCCTGCGCCCGGTCATAGGCGAGTTGCGCCAGTTGGGGCTGATCGTTGACCTGCACGAGCAGGGCGCCGGCGCGTACCGGGGCCCCGGAATGGAAGTCGATCGCGGTCACGACGCCAGCCAGCTGAGCGGTCACGGTCACACCCTCGATAGCCGTGAGACTACCCACGCTGCGGATATGATCGCGCCATGCCACGCGCGCCACGCGCGCCGTCGATACCGTCACCACCGGCATGCCGCGCGCGGCCATGAACTCATGGATCTTGTAGTTGACGAACGCCTTCCAGCCGAAGATTCCCGCGAATACCAATGCGAGGATAAGGGCGACCAGAACCACACGTTTTTTCATGGGGCATTCCTTTGGGGTGTAGCGGACGTTACAGATGTGGCGGCGTGCCCGGGTGTGGCTTTATTCGGCCGCGGCGCCAACGGACTGCCGCCGAGCGCGGTATACAAAGCGACGGTGTCGAGATAGCGTTGGGCCTCGGCACGCACATAGGCGATGCGCGCCTGACTATAGAGGGCCTCGGTCGTCAGCAGCGATAGCGAGTCTATGGCGCCCGCCCGGTAGCTGTTCTTCGCGAGCCGCAGGGCCTCGCGCGAGGCGGCATAGGCATCGCCCTCGGCGCGCAGGGCCTCGGCGTCATGCTCCAGGGCACGCAGGCTGCCGGCCACCTGCTGAAAGGCGCCGAGCACGGTCTGCTGGTAGGTGGCGCGTGCACCGGCGTAAAGCTCCAGCGCCTCCCGGCGCTGGGCGCGCAACGTACCCCCGTGAAAGAGTGGGGCCAGAAGGTTGGCGCCGAGACCCCAGACGGTGCTCGCGGCGTTGAAGAAGTGTCCGACCGTGAGACTCTCCTGACCGATGCTGCCGGTGATCTGCACGATTGGGTAGAACTGGGCGTCGGCGATGCCGATCTCGGCGTTGGCGTAGCGCAGCTCCTCGGTCGCGGCGCGTATGTCCGGGCGCTCGCGCGCCAGCACCGACGGCAGGCTTACGGGCAGGTTTCGCGGCAAGTGGAGGCTGGAGAGCCGCAGGTGTACGGGCCGCCACTGCGCCGGGAAGCGGCCGATGAGCGTCGCCAGCGCGTAGCGCGCCAGGGCGAGCTTTTGCAAAAGCGCGGGCAAGGCAGCCTTGTTGGTGGCAAGCTGGCTTTCCTGATTGACCACCGAGAGATAGGACACCGCGCCGGTGCGATACTGGATGCGGGTCAGCGACAGCAGCTCGGTCTCGCGCGCAATGATCCGGCGCGTGGCGCGGATCTGGGCACGGTAGCTTGCCGCCTGCACGGCGGTCGTCGCGACATTGCCGATCAAGGAGAGCTGGGCGGCGAGCAGCTGGTCGCGCGCGTACTGCGCCTGCGCGTGAGCCGAGTTATAAACGAGCCGGTTGGCCCCGAAGACATCCGGATAATAACTCACCGACAATCCGCCGGTATAAAGCGAATAGATGCCGGGAAGGTGGCCGCCGGATGAGCCGCCCGGCGACTTCTGACGCAACGCACCGAGATTGGCATTGATCTGCGGATAGAAGATACCGGCGTCCGCGGCCACCACCGCGCGCGCCTCCAAAAGCCGCGCGCGATCAGCGGCGAGCGTGCGATTGTTCTTCAAGGCCGCCGCGATCAAGGTATCGAGCGCTCGCGAGCGGAATGCCCGCCACCAGCGCACGCGCGGTGATACACCGTAATGGAAGTGTTGCGAGGCGCCGGCCGGTCCATGGGTTCCCGCAAGCGTGGTGGGCGCGGGCCTATGCGTGTAGCGGCCGACCGGAGGCGCACCCGGGGCCTTGTAGCGCGGCCCTATGGAGCATCCGCTCAAGGCCGCAAGTAAGACGACAACGACAGGTCCGGCCAGGGCCCCCTGGTAACGCCGCCGATCAGATATCATAATGGATCATCAGTCCTTCGAGAGCCGCGTGTTCCAAGGTATGCCGTTCCGGCAAGGGCCGGCGCGGCCATAATAGCTAATGGGCTTATTATTAGCAAGCTAAATAGCTTACCCGGGGGTCTCGGACGAACGCAAGCCCCACCTCTTATACCCTACCGCAAAATATTGGGAACGGGCACCTCGCATTTACCGTCTTTCACAAAAACCGCGCGCTACCGACCTGTTTCCATACTTTGGAGCCCGTCCTGGTATGGCAATCGCGCGCCGACATCCGGGACAATGGCGGCTCACCATGGACTGGAGGATATCCGGAATGAAACTCTATTTTGCCCCGGGCGCCTGCTCTCTCGCGGCGCATATCGTGATCGAGGAGGCGGGCGTGCCGCACACCCTCGAGCGCGTCGATTTGGCGAGCCACAAGACCGAGCACGGCGAGGATTACACGAAGATCAACCCGAAAGGCTATGTCCCCGCGCTCGCGCTCGATGATGGCGCACTGCTCACCGAGGTTGCGGTGGTGCTGCAGTACCTGAGCGATCAGCGCAAGGAGCGGCGTCTGATGGCGGAGCCCGGCAGCCTCGAACGCTACCGGCAGATGGAATGGCTGTCTTTCATTTCAACCGAGCTACACAAGCAATTCTCGCCGTTCTTCCGGCCGGACACGCCGGAGGCCGTAAAGCAGCAGCAGTTGAAGCTGCTCGGTCGCCGGTTTGATTACATCTCCGAGGCCCTCGGGCGGCACCCCTACCTCGCGGGCACGGAGTTCACGGCACCCGATGCCTATCTCTTCACGGTGCTCGGCTGGACCGACTACTTGAAGATCGACACGAGCCCCTGGCCGCGGCTTGGTGAATACCGCGCGCGCATCGCGGCGCGCCCGGCGGTGCAAAAGACCCTGAAGAGTGAAGGCCTCCTGAAATAATAACCCCCTGCCGCCCAGGGCCATGACCCTGGGCGGCCCGCCGCGCCCGGTCCCTTTCCCAAAAAGACGCGCGGGCCTATGATCAGCGGGAATCCTAGGGAGGACGGGGTATGGCGGGACCGGTCTTGAAGAAAACGCTGGTCCGCGACGAGAGTTTCGCGGGCGTCACTTACCATATCGAAGGCGACATCGTCCCGGTGCTGGAGGTGGTCCTTGCGGCCACCCCGGTCTTTTTCGAGCACCACATCCTCCTCTGGAAGAGCCCATCGACGCGCATCGGCGTAAAGGCCGTCAAGGGGCTCTTGCGCCGGGCCATCAGCGGCATGCCCATCCTGCTCGCCTCGGCGACCGGTCCCGGCACCATCGCCTTCAGTCGCGACGGCGCGGGCCAGATCGTGCCCATCCATCTGGCGCCGGGCCAGGCCATCGATGTGCGCGAGCATCAGTATCTGGCGGCCACCGACCAGGTGTCCTACTCCGTGACGCGCATCAAGGGCATCATGAACTGGGTGTTCGGGGGCAATACCCTGATCGTGGACCAGTTCCGGGCCGAGACCGCGCCCGGCATCGTCTGGCTGCACGGTTTCGGGAATGTCTTCGAGGTGACCCTGGGGGTCGAGGAATCGATCGACCTCGAGCCCGGGGGCTGGCTCTACAAAGACCCGACGGTGGCCATGAAGACCGTCACCCAAAGCCTGAGCTCGGGGCTTTTCGGGAGCGCCGCCTCCTTCTTCTGGAACCGCTTCACGGGTCCGGGGCGCGTGGGCATCCAGTCCATGTACGTGCCGACGCTCGCCGTCGAGACCTGAACCGCGCGTGTCCAAGGATCTGCCGCGCACGCTTGCGCTCGCCGCCACGGCGCTGTTCCTGCTGTACCCGCTCTGGGGCCTCGCGTCGCCGGTCGGCCGCTGGCAGTGGGCGGCCGCCGACGCCTCGCCGGCGCTCGCCACATCCTTCGCCCTGACCGGCGTGGCGCTCGTCATCGTCGTCGCGATCGGCACGCCACTTGCGTTTTCGCTGCGCGGGGCAACGCGCGGTGTGCGCATCGCCTTCGAGGCCGCGGTGCTCCTGTCGGTCCTGATGCCGCCGCTCGCCCTGGGGCTTTTGCTGGCGCTCGCCTTCGGCCCGCGCACGGCCTTGGGCGGCCTGCTCCTGCGCCTTGGGATCCCGACCAGCAACGACCCGGCGGCCTTTGTCGTCACCCAGATCTATGCAAGCCTCGGCTACTATCTGCTCGCCGCCGCCGCCGCCTTCGAGGCCGTGCCGCGCGAACTCGAACAGAGCGCGGCCCTGCTCGGCTTGAAGCCCCGCGAGATCCTGTGGCGCGTCACCCTGCCGCTTGCCCGTCTCGGCCTGGCGGCGGCCGTGAGCCTCGCCTGGGTGCGCGCGCTCGGCGAGTTCGGGGCGATCATGGTGACGGCCTACTATCCACACGGGATACCGGTGCAATTGTGGGTGGACCTCCAGGACAGCGGACTGCCCGCGGTCCTGCCCTTGCTGCTCGTATTCCTGCTGTCGGCGCTGCCCCTGCCCTGGGCGCTACGCATCCTGGCCCGGACCCGCGGTCATGCTTGAGTGTCGCATTCACAAGGCGCGACGCGCCTATGACGTAGCCGTGGAATTCGTCGCCGATACCGAGCGGCTGGCGCTGTTTGGGCCCTCGGGCAGCGGCAAGAGTACGGTCCTCTCCTGTCTCGCCGGCCTGGAGACGCCGGATGCCGGGCATATCCGTTGCGACGCGCAGACCTGGTTCCCGCCGCCGCTTGCGCTGCACCGGCGCTCGGTCGGCTATCTGAGCCAGCGCGAGGCCTTGTTCCCGCACCTATCGGTCGCCGAAAACGTCCAGTTTTCCCTGGATGCGTCAGCGCGCGCCCATGAGCGGGCGTGGATCGACGAGATCCGCGAACGGCTGAATCTCGCGGCGCTGTGGCACACGCGACCCCATCACCTCTCGGGGGGGCAGGCACGGCGGGTGGCGCTCGCGCGCACGCTCTGTCGGCGCCCTCGCCTTGTACTGCTGGACGAGCCCTTCGCGGGCCTCGATCGCCCCCTGGTGCGCGAGCTCGCCGCGATCCTGAAGGAGTGGCAGGAACGGCTACGCTTTACCTTGCTCGCAGTGGACCATGACCCCCTGGTCCTGGAGGGCCTCTGCCCGCGGGTCATCGCCTTGGAGGAGGGGCGCGTGGTCCAGCGCGGAGACTGGTCGGAGCTCGCCCGGGCCCCGGCCACACCGACGCTACGCGCCCTGCTCGATATCAGTCCCTAAGGGCCGTGACCCGGCTTGGCGTCGGCTTGCGCCGCCCATTGGGCGCGTGTAACTTGACGAGGCGCGAACCTGTCCGCTGTAGCGGGATTGCGCCTCAACCCTGTCTTTGGACATCCCTGCCCATGACCGACTTTGTACCGCTTACGATCGCCATCCTCACCGTTTCCGATAGTCGTACCCTGGAGACCGATACCTCCGGACAGGCGCTGATAGAGCACCTCGCGGGCGCCGGCCACCTCTTGGGCGAGCGGGCGCTCGTGCGCGACGATCGCTACGTCCTGCGCGCGGTCGTCTCGCGCTGGATCGCCGACCCGAAGATCCAGGTCGTCATTTCCACCGGCGGCACGGGACTGACCGGTCGTGACAGTACGCCGGAGGCCATAAAGCCGCTCTTTGACAAGGAAATCGAAGGTTTCGGAGAACTGTTCCGGGCGGTCTCCTACGACGAGATCGGGACATCCACCCTGCAATCGCGCGCGCTTGCCGGTCTCGCCAATGGCACCGTGATCTTCTGCCTGCCGGGCTCCACCGGCGCCTGCCGCACGGCCTGGACCAAGATCCTGGAACCGCAGCTCGACCGGCGCCACAGGCCCTGCAACTTCGTCGAGCTCCTGCCGCGCTTCCAGGAGCCGGCATCGTGAAGGGCGGGTCGACGCCGCTTTTGACCGCGGAGGAGGTGTGGGCGCGGATGCGCGCGGCCGCGGCCGCCGTTGCCGAGGGCGAGCGGGTGGCCCTGGACGAGGCCCTCTCGCGGGTGCTCGCCGAGGATCTGCGCGCGCCGATCACGGTACCGGGCTTCGATAACAGCGCGATGGACGGTTATGCCTTTCGTGCCGAGGACGCGCGCGATCGCCGCGAACTCCCCATAAGCCTGCGGGTCACGGCCGGCGATCCGCCTGGGCACCTGCCAGCCGGCACGGCGTGCCGGATATTTACCGGGGCCCCGGTGCCGGCTGGGGCCGACACGGTCGTCATCCAGGAACGGTGCGAGCGCCGCGGCGATATCCTGGTGCTCCCGGAGCAGTGGACGGCGCACGCCAATATTCGCCGGGCCGGCGAGGATATCCGCGCGGGCGACGTGATCCTGCGGGAAGGTCAACGCCTCGCCGCGCAGGCCGTGGGCCTGGCCGCCTCCTGCGGATTTGCCGAGATCCTCGTGCGCCGGCGGCTGCGGGTGGTGGTGCTGTCCACGGGGGATGAATTGCGCGCGGCCGGCTCGGGCCCGCTCAATCACGGTCAGATCTATGACAGCAACCGGCCGATGCTCCGCGCCCTGCTGGCGCGCCTCGGGTGCGAGACACGGAGCGCGGGACCGCTCGGCGACGATCTCACCACGACCCGCCAGGCGCTGCGCGCGGCAGCCGAGACTGCCGACGTCATCGTCACGACCGGCGGCGTTTCGGTGGGTGAGGAGGATCACGTCAAGACCGCCCTGGAGGCCGAGGGCACGCTCGCGCTCTGGCGGGTGGCGATCAAACCGGGCAAGCCGCTTGCCTTCGGGCACATAGGCAAGGCCCACTTCCTCGGGCTGCCCGGGAATCCGGTATCGGCGTTCGTGACCTTCCTGCTATTCGTAAGACCGTTCCTGAAGGCCCTCATGGGCGAGGCGCCGACACCCCTGTGCGCGTTCCCGGTGCGTGCCGCGTTCGCGCGGGCCACGCCTGACAGCCGCCGCGAGTTCCTGCGCGCACGGCTTGCGACGCGCGCCGACGGGGCACTATGGGCCGAGGCCTATCCTCGCCAGAGTTCAGGGGTCCTGTCCTCGACGGTATGGGCCGACGGGCTCGTCGACATCGCCGCGGGACGCACGGTGGCCGAGGGTGACAGCGTACCCTTCCTCCCCTTCGAGGGCCTTGCGTCCTGAAGCGTGGGCCCGGTCCGGCCTCAGCGCAGGTCCGCGGGTTCGTTGCAATTGGCGGCCTCGGCCGCCGTGAGATCGAACCAGGCCATGTCGGCCCCCACGAACCACTCCTGGGCGCGTCGGCCGCCGGCGCGCCAATACTCTTCCAGGCGCGCACCCAGACACGCATCGGCCAGACATACAAGCGGTTCGGGGCCGTAAGGACTGCGCGCGACCACCAAACCTCGAGTAATGCGCGACGCCCATAGGCGGGTGACCAGATCGGACGGCAGGCAGGGCGTATCAACGGGTACCGAGAGCACCCAGGGGTGGGCGGCATGCCGAAAAGCGGCACGCAGACCCGCCAGCGGCCCCGCGAAATCATCGCCATCGTCGTCGGACACGACCTCGTAACCCAGGGCACGGTAACGCGCGAGCGAGCGGTTGGCGCTGATGATCACTTGCGGCAGGCCCGCGAGGCGCCGCACGGCTATATGGATCAATGGTTCGCCCGACCACGCCACGAAACCCTTGTCCTGGCCGCCCATGCGCCGACCGGCCCCGCCGGCGAGCACGACCCCCGTGACCGGCAAGCCCCCTTCGTCCATTCACCCTCCCCGGCCGCCCTCTCGCATTGCCCATGGCATGAATGCGCCCGTGAGACTGAAGAGGGCCCGGCGCCCAGTCTCCCGGCCCCGAACCGTCAAGACTTCGGTTGATAAGAACACGGTCCCTTGTCGGTGCCGTGGCGCGATTGACTGAGGCCCTGACGCCAAACTGAGGTGGCAGCGCATCCCCCAAGGCCACGGCGATCCGCTTTAAGGACCTCGGGCGACACAACTGCCGCCACAGTCACCAGACACCATGAGTCGCGCCCGTCGACATCTGGACCCCCGACCCAAGGAAAACCGGTACGGCGGCCTTCAGGCCATAGCGCCCATACGTCGTCTTCGACTCCCTTGAGCCCCCGCACCGAGACAACGGAACCGAACCCAGATAAGTCTTGGCCCCGAACCTCCGACGCATCATCCTATCGACTCCGAAAGCGCGCTCCCGCATCTTGCCGTCCCGGCTTATCTCGCTGGGCTGGCGGCTTTTGCCGCGAGACGGCGCACCTGCGTGACGAACATCCCACGGACACGTCGCTTCTCCTCGGGCGCGAGCGACCTCCCGACCGCGCCGGCGACCCCCACGAGCAAGACGCGGTCGTATTCCGAAGGTACCGCCGTGCTCGCGGCAAAGTGCCTGTAAAGGTCTTGCACGCACCCCTCGTCCCTCAGAAGCTCATCGCAGACACGCAACGCAGCGTTATCCAAAATGTCGGACGATCCGCCCCCGCTTCTGGTTGCGGAAACCCCAGGCCGTGATCCGCTTTCCACGCTGGATATCACCGATTTCGTGCGAGACTCGTCGATGATGACGACATGCTCCGCGAGCCACCTCTCGTCCAACATGTCCACGGAATCCGCTTCCATTCGCAGCGACGGATTGACATTCTTTTGAGGTTCACCCACGGCGAGCACATGGACACGAATGCCGAAGGTTTGCGCGATCTGCATTGCGATCCGTAAATCCTCGTCTCCAGAAACGAGAATGGCCTCGCAAACCGCGCGGTTACGGGCAAGCTCCACGAGATCCGTCACGATAAGGGAATCGACGCCCTTCTGCTTGCCCTGCGCATTGATGGTCCCAAAGCGAACCTTGACGCCGGGCAGACCGGCAACGGTCGATTGCTCAAGCGTTGGCTGCGCGCCACGCAAGGCATCATACCAATACACACGCAACAGGTACGCAGGCGGTCCATTGGTGTTCGCAATTAACTGAGCCCCCCTGCTGATGAGCCCCTGAACAAATGCGCCAGGCGCGTTAATGGATACGCGATGACGAGGGATAGGGGTGGTTTCCTTGGAAACAGCTTGCGCAGCCGCCGCATAAAAATAGCCGGCATCCACAAGAATGGCGTAGCGGTCCACGACAAATACCTCTTTCGAGTTTAAATACAAGTAAGGCCCCTTTCGGGGCCGGTCATAGGCTGCCACGACCAATTAGCATAAGGGTCGACGGTCAGCAACGATGTTATTGTACCCCCCTGGTGATAACATGCAATGTCGGCCCGCAGGCAGAGGCGCGTTTCGGGACTGGGGCAGTCCCAACCCCCCTATTTTAGGGCACCGCTCCGAGAGACAAACCCTTGATGGTTGGGTTTCCCGCCATGCCTGGAAACGCCGCATCGTTATCCCCATCACGGACGTGCCTCGGCCCTGGAGCGGAATGCGCGACCTCGGCGTGCTAGGCTGGCTGCGTGGAGACCTCGCGCAGCAAAGCCGCGATCTCGGGGCGACACGATCCGCACTCGGTACCGGCCCCGCAGCGTACGCCCACGGCCGCGACGCTGAGCGCCCCGGCCTTGATCGATTGGCGGATGTCCTCCTCGGAGACCGCGCGACACTGACAGACCAGGCGCCCGCGCGGTAACCCCGCAGCGGCCGGGACCGCGGGGGCAACGAGATGGTGGCGCCACGCCCCCACATCGGCGCCCGCGAGCAGGAGATCCAAAAGCCAGGCCCCGGTACTATCGTCCCCCAGGAGGCAGACGCCGTACAGGCGATCGTTACGTACCAGGGCCTGCTTGCTCACGCCGCGGCTGTCCTGATAACCCACCACCTCGCCGTCATGGAGCGCGAACAGGGTGGCCAGGCGCCGCGCCCATTCTTCATGAGGCCGTTCGGCGAAGGCCAGGCGCAGGACCAGGACCTCGCCTAACAGGGAATCATGGCGGGCCAGCGCGCCATACGGCAGTTCCGGCAGGAGCGCGCGCGCCGCCTCCCACAACCCCGGCTCCAGGCGCCGCATGACCAGACCCGGCCAGGGAAGCGCGGCCTTGCGCACCGCCACGGCCGCATGTTTCAACTCCGGCTGGTTCGACACCGGGTCGCGCGCCGAGGCGTCGGTCAGGGTGTTCGCCGCGCCATGGGCGCTGAAGCGCGCGCCAAAGTGCATGGGCAGGAAGACGGTCCCGGGGGCGACCTCCTCATGCGCGCGGGCGCGCACCGTGGCCGCGCCCCGGCGGCTCTCCACGGTCACGAGATCGCCGTCGCCGATGCCAAGGCCGGCGGCATCACGCGGATGGATCGACAACAGGGCCTCGGGGGCATGCGCGAAGAGTCCGGCGTTCAGGCCCGTGCGGCTCATGGTGTGCCACTGATCGCGCAGACGCCCGGTGGTGAGGTGCCAGGGATAGGCCGCGGACACCGCCTCGGCCACCGGCTGGTAGCCGACGGCGGCCAGCCGCGCGCGGCCATTGGGGGTGGCGAAGACATGATCGGTATAGAGGCGGGCCTGCCCGTCGCTCGCCCCTCGGGGGTAGGGCCATTGCCGGGGAGCGGCCTCGAGTCGCTCCCAATCGAGCCCGGTGATATCGAGATCGCGCCCCGCGGTGCACGTCTTGTACTCGTCGAACACGTCACGATGCGTGGGGAAGGCAAACAGCCGGCGCGCGCGCTGGGCGTGGGTCTCGCCCGCCACCTGCGCCACCGGCGTGGCATCGAGCGCCGATCCCAGGGCATGGGCGAAATCGCGAAAGATCCGCCAGTCCGGCAAGGCCTCACCCGGGGGCTGAACCGCTTGACGCAGGAGACTGATGCGGCGTTCGGAATTGGTCACCACGGCATCGCGCTCCGCGAAACTTGCCGCCGGCAGGAGCAGATCGGCAAACGCCGCGGTCTCGGTCGGGTGGAAGGCCTCCTGTACCACCACGAACGACGCGGCGACAAGCGCGGCCTCCACAAGCCGCGTCTCGGGGAGGCTTACGACCGGGTTGGTGCAGGCGATCCACAGGGCCTTGATGCGGCCTTCGGCGAGCGCCGAAAAGAGCGGAACGGCCGTGAGTCCCGGCGTCGAGTTGAGCGCCGGGATACCCCAGAGGGCCGCGACCTCGGCACGATGGGCATCATTGGCGACCTCCCGGTGCCCCGGGAGCAGCTGCGGCATGCCGCCTACCTCGCGGCCACCCATGGCATTGGGCTGGCCGGTGAGACTGAAAGGTCCAGCCCCCGGTCGTCCGATCTGGCCGGTCACGAGATGTAGATTGATGAGCGCGCGGTTCTTGTCGGTGCCGTGGCTCGATTGATTGAGGCCCTGGCACCAGAGCGAGGTCGCGGCGCGCGCCCTCCCCCAGACCGCAGCGGCCTCCTCCAAGACCTCCACCGGGATACCGCAGAGATCCGCCACCCGCCTTGGGGCATAGTCATAGACGAGATCACGCAGCGCCTCGAAGCCCTCGGTGTGCTCGCGGATGAAACGCCGGTCGACGCGGCCATCGCGCAGGAGGATATGCACGATCCCATGGAAGAATGCGACATCGGTCCCGGGGCTTAGCGCCACGTGCAGGTCGCTTCCCGAGGCCGTGGCCGTGCGCCTGGGATCGACAGTGATGAGAAACGGCCCGGGCTTGCGGGCGCGCGCCGCCTCTATGCGGCGAAACAGGACGGGGTGGGCGAACGCCGGATTGGCGCCGGCGACGAGGATCACGTCGGCGTGCTCCAGGTCCTCATAACAACCCGGCACCGAGTCCTGCCCGAGGCTCGCCTTATAGCCGCTCACCGCCGACGCCATGCACAGCCGCGAATTGGTATCGATGTGGTTGGTGCCGATCAGTCCCTTGGCGAGCTTGTTGACGACATAATAATCCTCGGTGCTGAGCTGACCCGAAACATAGAAGGCGCAGGCCTCCGGGCCGTGCTCGGCGATCACCGCCGCAAAGCGCGCCGCGGCCTCGCCTATGGCCGTGTCCCATGACACCCGCTCGGGCGGGACCCCGCGACGCGCGCGGCGCAGCGGGCTCGTCAGACGCTCCTTGTCGATGGTCGCGGCCAGCGCCCGCCCCTTCGTGCACAGCGCCCCGAAGTTGGCGGGATGGTGCGGGTCGCCGCGCACCGCGAACACATGCTCGTCGTCGTGCTCCAGGATCACGCCGCAACCGGTGCCGCAATAGGGACACACCGAGCGTGTCTCCCGGCGCCCGGTCTCAGGCGTGACCTGAATCATCATGGCAGAGCCCTCAATAGTGGTAGGACACGAACACCCACGCCGCGCGGGTATTCACCGCATAGTGGTCGGCCCGATAGTCCGCGTACTGCACGCCGGCGACGAGTCCGGGGCGGAACGGGTAGATGGCCGACAAGTCCCATTCATGGCCGTAGCGCTCACTCGTGTGATAGGCCTGGAACCGGTAATAGCGGGCCATGAGCCGGGCCCCCAGGAGCTTTGCACCGACCGTGACATAGGAGCTGCGCAAGCCCGTCGGCGGCGTCACGAGAAACACCTCCGCCCAGCCGTTGAACAGGTGCTTGGTGGCAAGCGGCGTCTGAAAGCCGTAGGTCCCGGCACCATTGCTGCCCATGGCCTCCTCATCGACACGCACGAACGCCGGCCCGAGGCCGAACCCGCCGCCGGCGTGGTAATAGTTGGCGTGGATGAGCGCGCTGCCACCCCCCGCCGGGGACTGGTGGGCGTAATCGGCGGCGTACAGGATGCGCAGACCCTGGGTGATCGGTGCCTGGCCCGCGACCCGGATACCCGCGGTCTCGCTATTGCACACCGCGGGTCCGCCGGGGACATCACAGCCCGCCGCCCCGGGGATGGCGGTGTGGGCGCGGTTTTCGTAGGTGTAGCTGTAGACCGATGCCACACTCTTGGGCGCGAACAGATAGCTTGCGTTCAACAAGGTCACGCGCGCCGGCACGAGCGCGTTCAGGATATCCTTGATGCGCCAGCTGTAGGCCGCATACAAGGAGAGATGCCGGAGGCTGTGGTTCGCCAGGCTCACGGCATCGAAGGTCTGCATGTTCTGGCGGAAGTCGACGTTGCCCACGAACCGCCCGTTGTTCAGTACGATAATCTGGCGGCCGGCGCGCACGGTCGTGGCCGGCAACCCCGAGTAGCTCAAGTAGGCCTGATTGACGTTGGTGGCAGCGGCGTCCGGAATGACCGGGTACTGGGTCTTGTGATTCAAGAGACTGTTGTAGTCGTTCACGAAGCTCGCGACGTTGATAAGCTGCAGCAAGACACGCAAGTGCTCATAGCTTCCGGTCTCATAACCGAGCAGCGTGCGCAGGGTAAAGGCGTGTGCCTCCTTCTTCCCCGGTTGCTTTGCGATCTCATAACGAGGCCGCAAGGACAGATCGATGGTTCCGTGCGTCAAGGCATACCCCAATCCGTGGGCCGATGCCGCCCCCGCGGTCGCGGCCAGGAACGCCGCCACCGCCATTCTCTGCGAATTCCGCATACTGCCACTTCCTCCCTTATGACGTTATGTAAAGCGGTTTGGATGAACCCGAGCCGATCCTTTCAGTCGCTCTCGATGGCCGCCCCCTTGGGGACTGATTGCGTCCCGGTGTTGATTTCCTGGGCCGAAAGCACCCAGCGCCGGCCACGGGCCTGCACGAGCAGTGTCGCCACCATGGCCAGACCCGCGAACACGGCAAAGCCTCCGCGATAGCTTGCGGTGGCCTGCTTTACGATGCCGAGGACGACCGGGAGATAGAAACCGCCGATGCCGCCAGCGGCCCCTATGAGGCCGGTCATGAGGCCACGGCGCTCCGGCCAACACAGCGGGACCATTTGAAAGGTCGCGCCGTTGCCGACGCCGAAACAAAGGTAGAGCGCGAACAAAGCGGCGATCCCGACCGCGGGCGCCGGCACGAAAAACGCGAACGCGAGATCGACGAGCGCGATACCGGACAGGGCGTAGCGCAGGACGCGCGGACCGCCGGCATGGTCGGCCAGCAGACCACCCAAGGGACGCACCGTGGCCCCGGTGAAGGCGAGCCCGGCCATGAGCAGGCCGGCGCTGACCTTGGGGATATGGTAGAGCGCGATCAAAAAGACACTGACGTAGGCCGACATGCCCACGAAACCGCCGAAGGTGATGGCGTAGATGAGAAAGAATACCCAGGCGTCGCCTTCACGAAACACCGCGCGCTGCACCGACGGCAGGAGCGTGACCATGAAGGCCATGCCAAAAACCGGCAACAGCAACACCGCGGGGTGACCGCTGACACCGAGCCATCCCTGGTGAACGACCATGACGAGCCCCGCGAGAAAAACGAGACTTCCCCAAAACCCGATGAGTGCGCGGGGAACAGAGCCGGCCTTGGGCGCACGGTCACGGCCCCACACCCACAGGGCGAGCGCGGCGAGCGCCAAGAGCGGCAGGACCGCGGTCATGGCCGATTGCCAGCCATAATGGCGGGCGAGCGGCGGGAACAGGACACCGTCCAGGACCGCGCCGATGTTACCGGCCGCGGCAAGCCCCAACACCAGGCCCTGCACCTTGGGGGGATAGCCGCTGCCGGCCATGGTCTGACCGTTCCCGCGTATGGTTACAGGCCGCCGCCGAGGCCGACAGGGTCTTTCGGGAGCCGGCACCCGACAAACAGCCCCCACGCAAGCCCGATTGCGCGCCACGCGCGGCCCCGAGTAACACACCCAGGACCAGCAGCACGCCAAAGGTGGGGGCCACCGCGGCGAACAACAAGTAAAGAGGCGTGAGCGCCGAGAGCATGATGCCCATGAGCGCGATCGTACGTCCGTCGAGCGTCTGGTAGAGGTGTCCGAGCGGCACCCGCAACAACGCGCCGCTCAATACCGGCACCGCCACCAGGAAACCCATGGCGGCCGGGGCCAGGTGCAGGTGTGGCCCCATGTAGGGGGCAAGGGGGCCAAATAACAACCAGACCGTGAACCCGGTATCGAAATACAGAAAGCTTGCCACCAGCGACCGCCAGTCGCCGCTACGCAGGTGATCCCAGATCTTCGCCATTACGGTCTCCCGGAAACGTTGTCGTCCCCGGGCTTAAGCAAGTTTCGTGCACAAGAGACCGGGCGTCTCCATGATGCAAATTGGGGAAAACGGCCAGTCGCGGCGGACCGGCGTGGTCGAGGACGGGGCGGTGTGCGTCCTTGTGGTGCGTACCAATGGCCGCGCTGGCCGGGAAGGGGCGGGCTTTCGGGGGCACGAAACGCTATACTGACGATAATCTAAACCTCGGGAGGGCATGGTTTTATGGTTGCCGTGACACCGACACAAGATCCTCCGCTGGAGATCCGGCCGGAGACCGCCCAGGAGATCATCCGACTGAAGATCGCCACGCTGATCGATGTGCGCCAACCGACGGAGATCGAGCTCGAAGGGGAAATACCGGAGGCCGAGTCGGTACCGCTGTTCGATTTAAAAAAGATCCTCGGCCATAAGCTGACCGAGGAGGAACAGGAGATCCTCGACTGCGACCTGCCCACGGAGAAGGACGCGCGCCTGTTCCTGTCGATCATCAATAAGCATCACTACCAGAAGGGCAATGTCCTGCTGTGTCTGTGCAATTCCGGCAAACGCAGCCTGCACGCCGCGCAGCTTCTGCGCTCGATGGGATACGAGCGCGCCTACTCGGTTGCGGGGGGCGTGCGTGCCTGGCGGGAACTCGGGTGATACCGGGAAGGCCGGTCGCGGGGCCCGAGGGCACCCGCGGCCGGTGATGTGAATCGGCTCAGCCGAGCCTTCAAGGCTTGGGCGGGGCCACCGGCTTTTGCGCCAGCACCCAGGAGGCCATCTGCTCGGCCTGCGCCAACGTCAGTTGCGGATGGGGAATCATCGGGATCCCGCCGGTCCAGGCATTCCAACGTCCCGCGCCACCGGTGATGATCTTGTGGGCAAGGGTCACCTTGGCGCCAGGCTTGTGGGCGAAGACATAGGCCACCCAGCTGTACGCCGGCCCCACGACTTTATGGCTCACGGCGTGGCAGGCGAAACACCCGGCGCTGGTCATCGCCGCCTTGACCTGCGGACTCCCGTTCGCTACCGCCAAACCCGGCAGGGCCAATGCCGCGACCACCGCCAAACCCCTTACCGCGTGCTTCATAACAACCCCCTCATAGCGTCTCGATCAGAGAACCACAAAGCGTTTATTATCAAATGCTAACATAGAACGCGGGTCGGTGGACTATCCCTTTGGAGACATGGACGGCTAATGGGTCATAAGGGCTCGTTCCCGTGCCTGCACGCGCCGCAGACGCCAGCCCAGCGCGATGATGCGTTCATGAACGCGGTGGGCATGGTAGGGCATGCCCTCGGCCAGAAATTGGCGGCGGCGCATCCGTAAGCGCCACATGCGGCGCTTGAGGGTATGCTCCTGGTGCGCCAGCTGCCGCAGCCGCACGCGCATGGGGATTGGCGGCCGGACCGGTTGCTCCGGGCCGTTCAGGATCGGGCCGCTCCCCGGCGGCGGGACCGCGCCCGCGGCGGCAGCCTCGGGGGGCGGTGCGGCGAGCGTATCGGCAACACACGAGGCCAACGGGCTGCCCGCCAACAGGACGGCGCAGATCGCGGCGCGGAGGTATCGCATGAAAACTCCTTGTCTTGAGACCCGGGATTCCGGTATCGGTTAGAGAGTATAAGACATGGCCGCCATCGCATGGGAATACGCAGACGGTGGCGGCCCAAGCCGGGTGCAAAAAAAACGGGCCCCGAGAGGCCCGTAACACCCTGGGGGTGAGGAGACCCTATTCGTAGACCTGCTCGCCGTGCTGACTGAGATCGAGACCCTCGACCTCATCCTCTTCACTCACGCGCAGACCCACGATGACATCGACAACCTTCAAGATGATGTAGGTGACGACCGCGTCATAGACCAGCACCGACCCGACGTCGATCAACTGCTTGACCACCTGATAGCCGTTGCCCTCAAGGGCCCCGGCAGTCCCGCCGATGGCCTTGACCGCGAACACGCCGGTCAGGATCGCGCCGAGCGCGCCGCCGATGGCGTGAACCCCGAAGGCGTCCAGGGAGTCGTCGTACCCAAAAAAGTTCTTCATGTAGGTGGCCGTCCAGAAACAGACCGCGCCGCCGGCGATGCCTATGATGAACGCCCCGGTCGGATCGACGAAACCGGAGGCCGGCGTGATCGCCACCAGCCCAGCCACCGCGCCCGATACCATGCCGAGCACACTCGGCTTGCCGCGCGCCATCCACTCCGCGAACATCCACGCGAGCGCCGCCGCGGCCGTCGCGATCTGGGTCGTGGCCATCGCCATCCCCGCGCGCCCGCCGGCCGATACCGCACTGCCCGCGTTGAAGCCAAACCAGCCCACCCACAGGAGCGCCGTGCCAATGACGGTGAGCACGAGGTTGTGGGGCGGCATCGCCTCCTTGCCGTAGCCCTTGCGCTTACCCAGCACAAGGGCTGTGACAAGACCCGCGACGCCGGCGTTCAGGTGCACGACCGTGCCGCCCGCAAAGTCCAGGGCGCCGAGTTGCGCAAGCCAGCCATCCGATGACCAGACCCAGTGGGCGATCGGCGAATAGACGAATATGAGCCACAGACTCATGAACCACAGCAGCGCGGAGAACTTCATGCGCTCGGCGAACGATCCGGTGATGAGTGCCGGGGTGATGATGGCGAAGGTCATCTGGAAGGTCATGTACACGGATTCCGGCACCGCGAGCGAGAGTCCGGTGACCGTGTCTTTGTTCATGCCGTGCAGAAAGACCCGCGACAAACCACCGATCCAGGGATTGCCGTTGGTGAATGCAAGGCTATAGCCGATCGCGTACCAGAGCACGGTCACAAGGCAGGTGACGATGAAGCTTTGCGCAAGGGTATCGAGGACATTTTTCTTGCGCACCATGCCGCCGTAATACAGGGCCAGGCCCGGGACCGTCATCATCAACACGAGCGCCGTGGACGCCAGCATCCAGGCGGTATCACCCGGATTGATCTTGGCGTTGGCATCGCTGCTCACGGCCTCCGTCGGCGTAGCGGCCGGGGCCGGAGCGGCCGCGGGTGCGGCCACGGCCTGCGCCGTGGCCGCGGACCCCCCCGGGGCGGCCGCGTTGGCCGCCAGCGCCGCGACCGGAAGGGCTCCGAGCGCGAGCGCGAAGACCAGGCCACGCATCCAGCGAGACCAGGCACCGGTCAGGCTGCCGGTCATGGTCATAGCGCCTCCGGTCCGGATTCGCCGGTACGGATGCGAATCGCCTGCTCGAGATCGAAGACAAAGATCTTGCCATCACCGATCTTGCCGGTGTTGGCGGCCTTGCCGATGGCCTCGATCACGCGCTCCACAAGGTCGTCATCGATCGCAACCTCGATCTTGACCTTCGGCAGAAAGTCGACGACATACTCGGCACCCCGATAGAGCTCCGTATGGCCCTTCTGGCGCCCGAATCCCTTGACCTCGGTCACGGTGATGCCCTGCACCCCGATTTCCGACAAGACCTCGCGAACGTCGTCGAGCTTGAAGGGCTTGATGATGGCGGCTATCAGTTTCATGAGTAGATCTCCTTGAGTAAGGCGGTTAGCCCCTGCCGCCCGTATACACGTCGACCGTATCCCCCGAGCGCGACCACGGGCGCTGTGCGAAGCGCGTTCATATTACCCCCTTGGTGAGTGTGACTGTGCCCGTAGCGTGGGCGGGCGATGGGAGCAATGCAGGGAGCGTGCCAAAGAAAAGGGAGGCGGAAACCATGCTTTAGGACGGTTCCTCGCCTCCCCGGGGAGCGGTAACGCACCATAATGGTGAGTTACCCTACCGATCATGCACCACTACGGGGCGCTGGCCCCCGCCTTGCGGAGCGATACCGCGGCCTCGACCATGTGGCGCAGGGCGCTCTCGGTCTCGGGCCAGCCGCGGGTCTTCAGGCCGCAGTCCGGATTGACCCAGAGATGCTCGGGCGGCAGGACCTTTTCGGCCTTGCGCATGAGCCGGACCATTTCCTCGGTGGAGGGCACGCGCGGCGAATGGATATCATAGACGCCCGGGCCGATCTCGTTCGGGTAATGAAAGTTCACGAAGGCGTCCAGGAGCTCCATATCGGAGCGTGAGGTCTCGATCGTGATGACATCGGCGTCCATCTCCGCCACCGCCTCGATGATGTCATTGAACTCCGCGTAACACATGTGCGTGTGGATCTGAGTCTCGTCGCCCACGCCCCCGGAAGACACGCGGAACGCGCGTACCGCCCACGCCAGATAGGCCTTGTGGTCCTCGCGCCGCAGCGGCAGGCCTTCGCGCACCGCCGGTTCATCGATCTGGATCACGCGGATCCCGGCCCGTTCCAGATCGCAGACCTCGTCGCGGATCGCAAACGCGATCTGCAAGGCGGTGTCGGCGCGCGGCTGGTCGTTGCGCACGAATGACCACTGCAGAATGGTGACCGGACCGGTAAGCATCCCCTTCATGGGCCGCTTGGTCAGCGATTGCGCGTACTTCGCCCATTCCACGGTCATGGGCTTGGGCCGCGACACATCCCCGAAGATGATCGGCGGCTTGACGGCGCGCGAACCATAGCTCTGCACCCAACCATAGTCGGTGAACGCGAACCCCTGGAGCTGCTCTCCGAAATACTCCACCATGTCGTTGCGCTCGGCCTCGCCATGCACGAGCACATCGAGGCCGATCTCCTCCTGCTTGCGCACCGCGAGCGCGATCTCGGCGCGCATCCGCTCCTCGTACTCGGCCGCGCTGATCCGCCCGGCCTTGAAATCGCGGCGGGCGGTGCGGATCTCGTTGGTCTGCGGGAACGAACCGATGGTCGTGGTGGGGAACATGGGGAGGTTCAGGTGGGCACGCTGCAGCGGGCGGCGCTTGGCGAACGGCTGCTTTCTCGCTGCGTCCGCCGGTTTCACGGCCGCGACCCGCGCCTCGACCGCGGCGTCATGGATACGCCTCGACGACTTGCGATCCTGCGCCACGCGCCGACTCTCCTCGAGGGCCTGAGCAATGGCCGCATCGCCTTCGTCCAGACCGCGCTTCAGGAGACCCACTTCCGCCATCTTCTGGGTGGCAAAGGCGAGCCAGCTGCGGATCTCGGCGTCCAGCCTCTGCTCCCGCATGAGATCCACGGGGGCATGCAGAAGCGAGCAACTGCTCGCTACCGCAAGACCGCCCTTATGGCCTTGGGCCGCACGCAGCACCCCGAGCGCGGCTTCGAGGTCGGCGCGCCAGATGTTGCGGCCGTCGACCACGCCCAGGGACAGAAGCTTGTCGGCCGGCAACGCCTTCAAGACCGCGGGCAATTGATCCGCGCCACGCACGAGATCGATATGCAGGCCCGCCGTGGGGAGCTTGCAGGCCAACTCACGGTTGGCCCCCAGGCTCTCGAAATAGGTCGTCAGCAGGAGCTTCGGGCCCGCCGCCGAAAGCCCTTCGTAGGCCTTGGGGTAGGCATCCGTCCAGGCCTTGGGTAGATCCAGGACCAGCGCCGGTTCGTCGATCTGTACCCACTCCACCCCGAGGTCTGCGAGGCGTTTTAGGATCTGCTGGTAGACGGGCAGGAGATCGGGCAGCAACGACAGGCGGTCGAAGTCCTCGCCCTTGGTCTTGCCCTGCCACAGGTAGGTGAGAGGCCCCAGGAGCACGGCCTTGACCGGGAAACCCGCGGCGCGGGCCTCTGCGGCATCCTCGAAGAGCCGCGGCGAGGAGATCGCGAACCGCTGGCCCTTGTGAAACTCAGGCACGATGTAGTGGTAGTTGGTATCGAACCACTTGGTCATTTCGCAGGCATGCGTGGCCTTACCCGTGGGGGCCACGCCGCGTGCCATGCGGAAGAAGGTATCGAGATCCACCTCCGGTCCCTGCCACTCGAAGCGCGGGGGCACCACCCCCAACAAGGCGCTGGTCTCGAGGACGTGGTCATACCACGCGAAGTCACCGACCGTCACGAGATCGAGACCGGCGGCCTGCTGGGCATTCCAGGCGCGCATCCGCAAGTCCTTGCCGACATCGCGGAGGGCCTGTTGGGTCAGACTCCCTTTCCAGTAGGCCTCGAGGGCCTTCTTAAACTCCCGATCGGGGCCGAGACGGGGGAAACCAAGGATGTGTGCAAGACTCAAGATCGACTCTCCGGGGCACGCGCCCATAGCGAATGACAAGTTGGGGGGCAATACGGCGCCGACGCGGGGATCGCCAGCGGCTGTGCGAGGCTAACCTCGACCGTTGCCGGAGTCAATGGGCGAACGGCCCACGGGGCCACGGACCGCCCTGCCCCTAGGCATGGCATGGTCTTCGAGTGCTAGAATCGGTTCGACAGGATATCGCAGGGATGGCGGCCCGAGACACCGGGCGCTCCGCGCAACGTCGCTACCGGAGGACGCTTATGCTGGAAAAGATCTTGGCCGACGTCATCAAAATCGGCCGTCTGACAGTCCGTTACCCGGACGGACAGGTGGGGCGCTACGGCGAGGGATCGCCGGAGGCCGAATGGGTCATAACGGACAAGTCGGCGATCCGCCGCCTGATCCGCGACCCCTGGCTTCAGATGGGCGAGACCTACATGGACGGGGCCTGGGACGCGCCAAAGGGCTTGGCGATGTTGCTCGAGGTGCTCTTGCGCAACATCCCCGACGAACCCCCCTCCTCGCTTTTCACGAACCTTAAGCGCTATCTCGAACAAGGCAACGGCCGCCAGGCCAGCCGTCGCCACGTCGCCCACCATTATGATCTGGACGAATCACTGTTCCGGTTGTTTCTGGACCGCGACATGCATTACTCATGCGCCTACTTCTCGAACCCAGATATGACCCTGGAGGAGGCGCAGGTCGCCAAGTGCGAACTCATACGACGCAAGCTCGAGCTCAAACCCGGTCAGCGCGTGCTTGACGTGGGATGCGGCTGGGGCAGCCTGGCCCTCCATCTCGCCCGGAACGCGGACGTCGATGTAACCGGGATCACGCTCTCGAAAGAACAGCACCGCGTGGCGACCGCCCGCGCCCGCGAGGCCGGACTCTCCGACCGCGTCCAATTCCGGCTCGAGGATTACCGCGAGCATCGAGGTCTCTACGACCGGGTCGTGAGCGTGGGGATGTTCGAGCATGTGGGCGCACCCCACTACGAGACCTTCTTTGCCAAGGTTCGCGAGCGCCTGGCCCCGGGGGGGCTCGCGCTCCTCCACCATATCGGCCGAAGCGGGCTCCCCGGCCAGACCAACCCGTGGATCCGGCGGTATATCTTCCCGGGCGGCTACAATCCCGCGCTCTCCGAGGTTGTCCCCGCGATCGAGAAGACCGGCCTCAAGGTCGCCGACATCGAGGTGCTCAAGCTTCATTACGGATATACCCTGCACGAATGGCAGAAGCGCTTTCAGGCCCGGCGGGGCGAGGTCGTGCGACGCTGGGACGAGCGATTCGCGCGCATGTGGGAATTCTACCTCGCCGCCTGCGAGGCCTCGTTTGCGATCGGCGACCTCGTGGTCTTCCACATCCAGATGGCCCGCTCGCTCGAGGGGTTGCGCATGACCCGGGACGCCTGGTACGCCGAACACGACCTGGATAACGAGATCGCCGAGAGCGCCTGACGATTCAGGAGGGTCGCCATCGGCGACCCGGGGCATTCTTGCAAGGACCACGGCCACGGGCGCGCCCCGTCAGGGAACCTCCTTGCCTGTCTCGCGGTCAGCACCACGGTGGGCCCCGGTCTCAGTCTCTTGCGAGCGCCTGGGGCGTATGGTTAAGTAGAGTTTTCTTCTAGTGCGGTGGCCGTCGCATCGCTGGGCGGACACTTTACAGAACAACAAAGACATGCCAACGGATGAGTGAGAACCATGGCCCGACACGCACTTGAGCAGACCTACGATCAGCCAACCGTATTTCGCATGTCGGGCGCCGCGGTGCTGGCGGTACGCCTCATCCTCGGCTGGATCTATTGGGGCGGTGGCACGCGACGCTTCATATATGCCCCCAAGAAACTCGACCCCCATGCGCATAGCTGGATGGCCAACAAGCTACAGGCGGGCATGCCGGGGGCGGTGCTCGGGCTTGGGCATGTCCTGAGCGCCATCCTCCACCACCCGACCCTCGTCTACGACCTGCTCGTATTGGTGAGCGCGGTCGAGCTCATAAGCGGCCTCGGACTTATTCTCGGTGTCCTGACCCGCGCGAGCGTGATCCTAAGCCTCGCCTTGAGCGTCTCGCTCATGCTGGTCTTTGGGTGGCAAGGCGCCACTTGCATCGACGAATGGACCATGGCGGCATCGACCTTCGCCATGGGCTGCACGGTATTCGTGGCGGGTAGCGGCCTGTGGTCCGTCGATAGCTGGCTTTTGCGTCGCAACCCGAATCTCGCGGACGCCGGATGGTTCCGTTGGCTGGGCAGCGCGCCATTTACGGCCCGCGAGACCGAGGGCCTGGGCAAGGGGCTTGCCATCATCGCCGCGCTCTTCATGCTCGTGTTCTACAATTACTACCGCGGTTCGATCTTCACCAAATTCCACGGCGGACCGGTCAGCCCGAGCAAGCATCACATCAGCCTGAGCCGCGCCACCCTCCATAAGGATGGCCGCGTGAAGGTGCTCGCCTACCTGAATGGGGGGACACCGGCCGCACCCTCGCACGTCGTCAAGGTGGCCGTCGAGGGGCCGAAGGGGGTCGTGGAGGCGTGGAAGGGCAAGGCCCTCGAGAACGCGGTCAAGGGACATATCAAGAACGTCTACCGCTACAACAAGTTTGCGCCTGGACTCTTTGGCCTCAAGGCCAAGATGGGGGCCAAGGCCTGGATCACCCTGCACCCGACGAAGGTCGTGCATATCAAGGCCGGGCACTACACGGTGCTGTTCGAAAACATCAACGGCAAGACGTTCAAGACCAAGGCCGCGCTGTCCTGATGGGGCCTGGCCGTCGAGTGACCGGCGCTCCTTACCAGGCCTTTGTCAGAACCAGGGCGACCTGAGTGCCATGGAGGCCCGAGATGACATGATGATCGATGGCTGTCACGAAAACGCCCGCGCTGAAGCTGTGCCACGACTTGGTGAAGCCGACACCATAGTCGTCATAGGACGCCACCGTGTCACCGCTGGTATGCCCGGCATGGAGCATGAGACCAAAGCCGCTACCCAGGCGCACGCGGTACCCGGCCTCAAGATAGGTATTGCCGTGCTGCCAGTCATGATAGACGCCGGCCGACAGGGGCCCGAACCGCAACCGCAGGAAGGTCTCCTCGAAATTGAGCGAGCTCACATCGAAGCGATAGGCGGTGGCGCCGGCGTTGAATCCCAGTCCCGAAGGGGTCATGTCGCGGATACCGCCTGTGAAATCGGCGCGCTCGTGGGCCCCGCGGTAGTCGAGCGTCGTGAGGAATGCGCGGGCGTACAGGCCGACCGGCCCGGAGGCCGTCACGGATCCCTGCAAGGCGGGGTTGCCGTTCGACTCCGAGATGCCGCGCCAGACGTAATTGCTCATGAGCGACACCTGCCCGCTCACGCCCTCCGCGTAGGCGGGAAGCGCCAACAAGGTGGTCAGGGCCAGGGCCGATTGGAGGCGGGTCAGGGTGCGCACGAGCGCATTATATAGCAGCCGGGGCCGCTGACCAGTCCTCCCGCCCCGGCCCCTTCGCGTCACAAGGAGAAAGGCTTATACTACGCCCATGCTAACACGAATCTTGGATCAAATCGCAGCGACCGCCCGCGCGGCGGTCCCCCCGGAGTTCGGACAGGACGTGGAAAAAAACGTCCGCGCCGTCCTGGACAGCACCTTCCAGAGGCTGCGCCTCGTGACGCGCGAGGAGTTCGAGGTACAACAGGCGGTCCTTCAGAAGACCCGCGAGTTGGTCGAACGCCTCGAACGTCAGGTCGCGGAGCTCGAGGCCAAAAACGGCACCAACCCCGGGTCTAGCAAAAACCCGCCGACCGCCGTTTAAGCCCGCGAGACTTGCGGAGGGGAGAGACGCGCCGCGGCATGGACCCCATGCGCGCTTCGCGCTATCCTTAGCGCCCACGCGCCCTTAGCTCAGTTAGATAGAGCGTTGGATTCCGATGCCAGCGCTCAGGGGCTTACGGGGCACAAAGGCTAGCCGTCAAAACTTGCTACAATGCGCGTTATGCGCCCTTAGCTCAGTTGGATAGAGCGTTGGATTCCGATTCCAAAGGTCAGAGGTTCGAATCCTCTAGGGCGCACCAACCCACTGAAATTCCAGCGAATTTTTTCCTTACGCCGACCGCTAACCGTGGGCCTCATGAGCTAACGCTCGCAAAACCCCTGTCGCGAGGCCAACGTTCCTGAGCGTAGGCCTGAAACCGCCAAATTGCCCGGACTGCAGCGTGTGCCCATACGGTGCCCACTGGGTGCCCATAGGGTTCCGAGGCGGCCTCAGGCGCGTACACGATTTGAGCGCTAGCCTAGCGCCCCACTCCCGCCGCCCGCCGCAGGCACACGCCAGACCTGAGACGTAACCCTGTGTTGCGGCGATGGGGCGCGGCTCGGCGATCCCGGCTAGCCACAAAGATCCTCGACCCCTCACGAGCTCGGCAGCCCTACCCTGATTGCAGTGTGTAGACGCCCCTTGGCTTACGCACCCATGCGCCGGCACTCTCGCAGCACCGTGTGGACGTCACATTCGTGCATACCGGAGATTGCGACCGATGGTCTCGCCCGCCCCACTCAAAGAAGACGTTTTCAACGTGTGGCATCTGCTTTTGATGAATTCGAATATTGGCCGGAGGACCCCGAAGGATGAATCTGCCACCGTCAAAGCTCAGTGTAAAATCCCGAGGATTTTTGGCTCCTCAGCGGAATTAGTGGGTGTCATTTAGCTCTTGGTGCCGGTTAGGAACTGATAGAACCGCCGGCACACGGCATCGTAAACCGCGTGTTCTTGTTCATCACGCGCGTGACGCCACAGGGGCCCACCCGTCTCATCGATGTGTTTTAAGATGAGCGCACGGGCGGGGAGCTTGCGAGCTTTCTCGTCGGTGCTGACGCGCCGGATCAGTTCGCCGCCCAGGACCCAAAGGTAATCGGCATATTTCTTCACCGTCTTCTTCGTCCGTCGCTCACTGATCAAGGCCAGGAGAAAGGGCGTAAACTCCGCCACGATCCGTTCGCCCACGGGCACGTCCAGATCGGGGAAGCCCGCCCAACTCTGCGGCCAGCGGTCAATATCTCTACAATAGGTCTTGAGTGTCGCTAGGGCCTCCGCAGAGGCCTTAAGCGAACCCTGAATCGAGGAGGCTGCGCGCTTAATCATGGAACTCACGACATTATTGAATCGTTGTCATCATTTCAAGGGTTTTGTGTACGGCAAGACCCAGTTCGCTTCGAACCCCCTGCCAGCAATACGACCACCTGACCGGCCCGTAGCGCGAAATACACTCGCCATCCGGCGCCTATATGGATGCGCAACTCATGGATGCCGTCACCAGCAGTTCTAAATGTAGGAATGATTATCAATACCGGGTCACGG
This sequence comes from Acidiferrobacter sp. SPIII_3, assembly GCF_003184265.1. GTDB lineage: Bacteria > Pseudomonadota > Gammaproteobacteria > Acidiferrobacterales > Acidiferrobacteraceae > Acidiferrobacter. The sequence continues at coordinate 3,290,824 of NZ_CP027663.1, forward strand.
CCATGAACCGGTATGTCTGGGGGCTGGACAAAAGTTACGGTTCACGGTATAAAGCGCTGGGTCATAATATTCAGCGAGCAGAGCTTGGCTTTTCCGTTAGTTGGGAGCCCCCTTGATTTTAAGGGATTAGTGGCCTCCCTCAGGGAGTTGATGCAGCGGTTCCCGGACAAGCGGACGGGAAAGAACTGCGTCTACGCCATGGAAGACGCGGCCTTGGCGGCCTTTGCCGTGTTCACTATGCAAAGCCCTTCGTTTCTAGCCTATCAGAGGACGATGAAACAGACCAAAGGCCAGAGCAACGCGCACACGCTCTTTGGCATGAACCTGATCCCGACTGACAACTGCATCCGCAACCTGCTGGACCCGGTGGCGCCCAGTCATGTCACCCCCCTATTCGAACAGACATTCGAGGCACTGAACGCGGGCGGCCATATTGACCCTTTTCGCGTTTCTCTCTCCTCATCCCAGAACGGTGCCGGCCAGCTGCTGATCGCCCTAGACGGGACAAGCTATCACCATTCTCATACCGTCCATTGCCGGCAGTGCACGAAGATCGAACACAGGAAGGGCGAGGTCAGCTATCAGCACACGGTGGTTACACCGGTCGTGGTGTCTCCCGAACGCAACCAGGTCATCGCGCTGGCGCCGGAATTCGTGACCCCCAGGACGGTCACGACAAGCAGGATTGTGAAACGGCGGCAGCCAAGCGGTGGCTTACCGCCCATGGTGCCCGCATCAAAGCGCTCAACGCGACGATTCTGGGCGACGACTTGTATAGCCGCCAGCCGATGTGCGAAACCGTCTTGGGCCTGGGACTCCATTTCCTTTTCGTGTGCAAGCCGAGCTCCCACGTCACGCTCACCGAATCGATCAAAGATCTCACCGCCCAGGGGGCTATACAGACTCACCAGGTCCTGCGCCGCAAGGGCAAGAAAGCCTGGACTGACACCTATCGTTTCGTCAACCACGTTCCCTTGCGCGAGGGCGACGATGCCCTAGCGGTCAATTGGCTGGAGTTGACCACCCAAGACGCCGCGGGCAAGCAGACATACCAGAACGCCTGGATCACCCAGCATGCACTCGATAAAGCTCATGTCGCGAAAGTCGCTGAAGCGGGCCGCGCGCGCTGGAGGATCGAGAATGGCAACAACAATGTTCTGAAGACCAAGGGGTACCATCTTGAACACAATTTTGGGCACGGCAAGAAGTATCTCTCCTCGCTGCTGTGCACCTTCAACCTGCTGGCCTTCCTGCTGCACACTTTCCAGGAAATAACCAACCAAAAATACCGCGTGTTGCGCGCGACCCTCCCCACCCGCAAAAGCTTTTTCGACAGCATTCGGGCGCTCACAACTTTTATGTGTTTCGACAGTTTCGAGGCCTTGCTCGACTTCATGCTGCGGGGTCTCGACATCGACGCGCCCGACAGCAGTTGAGGGTCGCCATGGAAACCATTCGATTGGCAAACCGCCTACGGCGTCCGCCCCCTTTTGGCTGAGACCTTTGTTGATCCCACACGCTTTACGGGCCACTGCTACCGCGCGGCCCACTGGATCGACGTCGGTCTCACCACGGGCCGCGGCCGTGAGGATCGCCATCACGAACGCCATGGGGCAAGCCCCAAGCGCGTCCTGGTCTACCCGCTGGTGCCCGATGCCCGACAAAGGCTCCTGCAAGCCCCGTAAATTCTTAAGCGGACGCCCCCATTCGAGGCGGAGCCAGTTCACATTGAGAATTGCTGAGCGCGTCCTGGTCTACCCGCTGGTGCCCGATGCCCGACAAAGGCTCCTGCAAGCCCCGTAAATTCTTAAGCGGACGCCCCCATTCGAGGCGGAGCCAGTTCACATTGAGAATTGCTGATGCCGTCACCCACCGAATTGACATCGCCCATCAGGCCCAAAGGTCAGAGGTTCGAATCCTCTAGGGCGCACCAACTCCTTGAAATAACATCAATTTATCACAACGTCGGGCGGCTGCTAAGTTCGGGTCAGAGCGCGTGCCCAGGCGCCCTCGGAGTATCTACTGGGCCCAAGGCCATCCCAGGTGACACGTTTCATTTGAGCGTTAGCCGAGAAGCCATCCGCTACCCTAGTCATTGGGTGCGTCAGTCGGCCGTGGCGCACGAGCAACCTCGTCCGAATGGGCCCCCCGCTTGCCCCTCCCTATCTGCGCTAGCAAACTGCTTCGAGCCCTTCGATCAGGCGGAGAAGCTTCGATGATGGGCCGCTCGGCTTTTTGTCGCCGACCTCCCACTTGCGCACAGTCGACACGCTGGTATTCAACACAGCGGCCAACACGGTTTGGCTCAGATGGAGATTCTTCCGCAATGTGCGGATCCTTTCCGCGTCGTATTCCGGGACGGGCTCCATACACAGGATGTCATACTTCCGCGTTGTGCGCTTGTCGATAAACCCGAGACGATGCAGGTCGCTTGCCGTCTCGTAAACGGCCTCGAAAATTCGACTTCGCGCCTTAGGTTTGGTTGTCATGACAAATCTCCTGTAGCGAACCGTCTTCGGCCGCTTCACTGAGCTGCCGAGCCGTTCTAACCAGCAAATCAGCAGCAAGATCTTGAAGGGTGCCCAGTTCCTCCGAGTCGATGTTGGCCCGCTCGTTCTTCTCGAAACCGAAGACGAAGAACCGCCGGTTGCCCTTAATTCGTCGCGATGAGGGTTCGCACTCCACCACGTTTCTAGCAAGCGCAAGGGGGACTGCGCGGACAAGTGCTCAGCACATGGTCCACCCTGACGAAAACGTGAGCCATAGGAACCCGGACGCGGACGGGAAGCCATTGCCGTCGCTTAAGGTTTTATGATCCCTTTTGCGTCTCAGGCACGATGGCGACGCCCGCGGCAATGGCGGCGCCATGAAGCCTTTTGTCTAACGTGGCAAGTGGCAACTCGCGCCTTAGCGCAAGCTCGAGGTAGGCCGCGTCGTACAACGTCAGCCCATGGGCCTTTGCAAGATCTAACGTGGTCGACCAGGCAGCCGCGTCAGTCTGATGGTCAACGGTCTCCGGCAACAGACGCAAGTCCGGTAGAAGTTCAGTCATTTCCTGGATGGTGATGCGACCACGCCGCGTGGCGACAAGTAGGGCATTGCAGACCTCCAGCGCCCAATGGGCGGGGACACAAATACCCTCCCCCAACAATCGCTCACGTACCCGATTGGCGGATTCAGCGTCTTCATCGCGCAGATACCAGGCCAGCGTCATAGAGGCATCGGCGACAAAGGCCATCAGTATTTACGCCCTGCGTCAATTAATTCGCGCAACGAGATATCCCCTAGGTCATGGGTGGCCTGAAATGCCTTCATGCGGGCCACAACCGCACGCCGCTCTTCCAAGCCCTGGGTCGCCACCGATCGTAACTCCGCCACCGCCTGCCCATGCTTGGTGATAATGAACCGCTCCCCTTTGCGCACCCGATCCAAGATCTCAGACAAATGCGTCTTCGCCTCATAAGCGCCGATTTCGGGCATTGCGCACCTCCTGCTACGCCATAAACTAGTTGTTGACTAGTTTATCCAGTGGCCATGTGGCTGTCAACGTCGGCAATCCCAGCGGAACATATACAGCGATCCCGCTCAATAGATATGGATTTACTGTGCCCCGCCCGCTACTGCGAGGGACGGATCTCACCCAGAGACCGAAGCGTCGGGCGCGTTCTAGAGGCGTGCGTTTTAGAGCTCAATCCCCTGGAGCATTTGTGCCACCAAAACGATCCGTATACCCGAGTCGCTCTGTCTAAGCGGCGGGGGTCGTACACGCCGCCCTCGGCGGCCGGCCCATCGAATGACGCAAATGTGTCAGCAAAGATACGCATCTCGCTCGGTGCCGACGATTCAGGATGGACTAACGAGGTCATCCGCTGTTTGGCAACCGCTTGTTCGCCAGCCATATGTTTCGTTTGTTGCGATTTGCGATCATTTCGTATGCGATGTGATCGATAAATTAGCGCATGCGCGGGAACCCATCATGACAACCACGACCCCATCGAAGATGACGCTTCCTGCGGAGCGGGAAATTCAGGCGGCCGTGCAAGGACAGTGGTCCTTGGCGGCGCACTTGACCAGCGGGCTTGAAACTCAGCGCATTCAGATCTTTGACAAGCGTCTACAACCCCACGGGGTAGAATTTGCCAACCTCGGCATTGCGCTTTCTGGTGGACATCCTGGCTGAGTTGGCCAATGGCAATGCCGTGAAGGTTGTCCCCATGCATGCCGAGTTGACCACCCAGGAAGCAGCAGATCTTTTGAGCGTCTCAAGGCCTCACCTAGTAAAGCTACTTGAGGATGGCGCACTTCCGTTCCATCGGACAGGTAAACATCGTGACGTGCGGCTCACGGATCTTATGCGGTTCAAAGAGGCGCGCGAGCACGCCATGGCCGAGCTGGCCCGTCAGTCGCAGGAGCCTGGCATGGGCTATGAATGAAGCGCTCTCCCCTTGCTGTCCTTTACGGCGCGCGTCCTCTATCCTGCGCCCCTGCGTGACTTCCTCATGTGGCTGGGTCTATCTGGACGTTTCCGCGCACGCCGGAGCCGCGACATCCATGAGAGTGGAAGCGCAATCTGCTCGCCAACCGGCGGGATCTGCGCCGCGAACAACTGGATCGCACATCGGACCTGATGGATCGCGCGATTCCTGACGCACTGGTGGCGGGATATCAGAATCTCGTCCCGCGTCTCGCGTCTCGCCTCCCCTGATCCGGACGACCGGCATGTGCCGACGGCGGCCATTCGGTGCGAGGCCAGCGTCATCGTGACATTCAATCAGCGCGATTTTCCGGCTGATGCTCTGACATCTTGCGGCATCGTAATCTCGGCATCCAGACGAGCAAGCGTGCGCTGGCCCTCAGTATGCGCGACGGGACGTCCAAGTCGCCCTCGCGCCTTCGGTCTCAGCGCAACTCATGATCTCTTCGCTCCGCTACGAGATGCCGCGGCCGTCCTGCGGGCGAGCCGTGCGCTTTTCTGGCGCACAAGAGGCTCGCCCACAATAACTGGACGGCGTATCGATGTCCTTGCAGGTGGCCTACGGCCACCCGCCCGGACCTACGCCTCCCGCGGACTACGCGCCCTCGCTTCGCTCTCCATGGCGCGCAGCGTTTGTGGACGATCTGTTCAACATGGACACAGCGGCGGTTCCGCTGCACGGCGTCAGCACGCCACGGTCGTCAATCCACCATTCGATGTTAACCCGTTCCTCGATATCCTACGACGCCAAGGTCTCATCCAGACCACCAAGATCTTAGGCGCCTACCGATCCCTTATCTAAACCAGAGTGGTTGATGATCGGGGAAGGTTAACCCGAGTACCCACGGCTGTTTTGCGCCCAACGGCCTTACCCTACCCACCAGCAGTCCATATTGGAGAGTGACTAATCCCGTTCGGCTCTGGATTCCAGCGTCATCGGCCAAAGGCAATCCTCTCCTTTCGGTTTAACCTGTCGGGTTTTTTCGAACCATCCCTCTAGAAATCGTGGCCCAGGAACGGCGGTCTCCACCCCGTTACTATCTTCCTGCCTCTACAATGGAGGTACGGCCAGCAAGGCCCGGCATGATTGCCGCCCCCAGTCATCCATGATCCGGGGGGTGTTGTCACCGGGTCTTGCAGGCAGTCAGTCATCGCTAATAGGGGCTCGGCCCGTTGTATCTCAAGGCCGCCTGTAACGTGGATGCCGAGACTTTCTGCCATGGTTGTTGGCCGTAGGCGTCATCGCTATACGGGAGGTGGGTATGACAGACCATGAAGACCACAACAGTGTGGATGTCTTTATCGGCGTCGATGTGGGGAAGGGGGCGCACCATGCCGTGGCCCTCGATCGATCGGGCAAGCGCCTGCTGGATAAGGCCCTGCCGAACGACGAAGACAAGCTGCGGACTTTGATCGCTGAACTGAGAATGCACGGCGTGCTCCTGCTGGTCGTCGATCAGCCAGCCACAATCGGCGCCCTGCCCATCACAGTGGCGCGCGCGGAAGGCGTTGCCGTCGCGTATCTGCCGGGATTGGCCATGCGCCGTATCGCGGACCTCCATGCCGGCGAGGCCAAGACCGATGCGCGCGATGCCGCCATCATCGCCGAGGCCGCGCGCCCCCCCGCGACCCAAAGGGGGCAACCGAATCAGCCGCAAAACCCTCGTGCAGCGCTCGCTTTTGCCCATTACGAGAATGGCCCAGGTTGTTACAAAATCACGCACGATATCCAGAAAGATCGGCTTACGTCGGCGTAAAGTGTCACAAATTGGACGAATATAACGTACTGAATCACGAGGCAAACGTGTGTGCGGCGCCGCCTGGCGCCGAATATCTACAAAATAGCCCGGGCAATATACGCGTGGTTACTTTGCATTCCGATTCCATCGGGGAACCCGGGAGGGCCGGTGTGGGGCGGCGCGGCATGCCACAAATTGCATGAGATGAATGTACGGAATCACAAGGAGGATGTATGTCACGGCATACCCCTCAATATCTGCAAAATCGCTCGCGCCATATGCGCGCGTTTATTTCGTATTCCGATTTCAGTGGCAGGGGCTGGGCAGCCGTCTCAGGGGATCACATTAGCGAATGCGTCTTACAGGGCCCACTTGCAGGGAGTCGGAAGGCTCTGGCAGACGGATCTCATGCTCCTTGCTGTACTGGTAATCCTGGAAAACATGTTCTGCCGAAAGCAGCGCGTAACTCCCGTCGGCCAGAAGGTGGGTTGTGTCCTTGAGGCGGTAGGTGTAATGGCCGCAGGTCCATATGGCAAAATTGCGCATGTGGGTACAGAGGCAGCTCTTGTCCTTTACCGAGAAAACCGTGTCGGCGCCCCGGGCCTCGCGTTCACGCTCATAGGCGTCTATGTAGGCGCAGTGGCCCGAGCCGTCGAGCAGATAACCATAGGCCTCGCAGTTCGGTCGTATCGCCGCCCCTATGCCGGGACTGCTCTTTAGCATGCGCATGGGGTACCCGGTGGGCGAGACGAGATTGACCTCGATGTCGTCCTCATGCGCGCGCAGATACTCCTGCTTTACTTTTTCCGGCAGCCCGCACTCGTCTGTCACCGTAAAGCGCGTCGCTACCTGTACGGCGCCGGCGCCGGACTCCAGAAACTCGGTCGCATCGCTACCCGTGAATATTCCCCCGGCGGGGATCACGGGAATATCGAGCCCTTGTTGCGCGAGGTATTGTAGTATTTCCGCGACGATCGTCTTGAGATCGTACTGCGCCCAATCCATGCCGAAACCAAGGTGGCCGCCGGCGAGCGGCCCCTCGACCACGATATAGTCGGGGAGTCGTCCCAAGCGGGCATTCTTGCGTAAAAATAGCAAAAGCGCCCGTAATGACGACACGATTATCCCAAACTGCGCGTCACGGAACCGGGGGTGATCTTCGATGAGCGCAAGTGACCCCAAGTGCAGGCCGGCGCCCAGGGTAATCCCGTCGATGCCGGCGTCCAGTGCGGCCATAAGCCGGACGCGTAAGGTCTCGCGGGGCGCGTTCATGGTGAGCTTCTCCATACAGTTTATGAAGATGAGCCCCGGGCCCTTTTTGGCCTCCATGGTACGGCCGACATGCAGCGCGGTGGCCTCCGCGAGACGCGCGAGATCGAAACGCACCTCGGTCTTGTCGTTGTTCAGCACGTTGTGTTTATATTTCCGAAGCTTTTCAGAGACGAACTTGGTCTTGAATCGGCGGTCGGACACGGTGGGAACCATGGCGTCCGAGATATGCCCGATCCCGCCCAGCCGCGCCGCCTCAAGCGCCAAACGCGCGGCCGAAATGTCGACGCCCATACCGCCGACGATGATGGGTACCAGTTCACGTCCGGCAAGACGGAGGCGGAAGTCGTTTACGCATTTCATGACAAAAGATGATTCCCTGGCGGTGGCCGTGTGCGATGTGAGGGATCCGGGGAAACACCCAAGATTGGCTGAATCAGGGAATGTCCCTCTTCGTCTCCGGAACGGGTGGGTGGGCGGCCTGAGGCACCGCGGTATGGGAATGCAAGGACGGCCGAGCCGCATGCGTCCACTTTCTTCGAGCCGGCGACCAAATGGCGGGCGCTCAACCCGTACCGCTCATCAGTACCTCGGGCGGGAGAGGCGTGACCGCCCGGCCAATGTGCCATATTTCCCAGTTTTTTGGAAGGGTTCGTGCCCTTCGCGGTACCCTGCCGACTTGGGCATGGATGGCAGTCTAGCGCCTTGGCGTGCCGATAACCACAGACCGGATGGTGTTTTGCGATATCGGTGCCAGCGGGCGCGGGCGATGGACGGAGACGGGGCCCGGAATTGCCAGTCCTCGCGGTTACGCCCTTTACACCGCCGCTCGTAAACACCCCCCGGGATGGGTCCATAATGCCAGCGGCGTGCCCGCCCGCGAATCGCCGCACGGATCCGCGGGGATGTCGTGAGAGGCCATGGGCGCGCCCTTGCGAGGGTGCTGGCCCTGGCGGTACCCGGGCGCGCGCACGCGGCCCGGCCCCCGAACCGCAAAGACCAACCCCCGCGTGGGCGTAGCCGTGGTCGCCCAGGAGCGAGGGTCTTGCGGTCCGCGCGAGGCCTTGCCTATGAAGCAGCCGCTTCCGGAGGCGGCGGCGCGCGCCTGGCGGACGGGGGCGCATTCCCGCTCGCCGAGGGCGTGACGGCGATCGCACAGGTGTTGGTAGAGCATCGCGGGCGCGTGGTGGATGGGGCCGGAGCAGCAGGCGCTTCGGGAGGCGCCGGGGACGACCGGGTGTGTCTATGGCCCAAGGCCCGGGCGATGGGCGCCTGGCCCCGCCGGTCCTTGATCACCCTCGAGACTAAAAAGAGCCCGCGCTGGCGGCACATGTCTCCCGCAAGCATCCGGGCGGCCGACGTTTCAGGCGGACGCCGCCTCGGGGCGCCCATTGGGGCGGCGCCCGACCCTGCGTAGGCCAAGCAGATACTGGCCTAATATGGAAGCGATCACTCACCCCACCGTGACCCGGGCCTTGCGTACACGGATCGGCTGCCGGTATCCTCATCGCCTTTGCGGGGTGCAGCCAGCATCCAGATGGTCCTGTGCGCCTTGACGCGGCCGCGGCGGCCTCTATCTCACGCGGGAGGCCCTGCGCCATGGACCAACCCTTACAGATCCTCACGTACACGGATTTTGATCCTCGCGGGCTCGAACGCGCCTACGCCAAGGTCGCCGAGGCCTTGGCGCAAGGGGATTTTCACGCCGCCCAAGTCAAGAAGCTTCGCCACGCCACCTACGGGAAGCTCTACCGGGCGCGGCTCAACGATGCCGACCGCCTGCTTTTTTCTCTTGTAAAGCACGGCGAACAGACCGCCCTTCTTATGCTCGAGGTCATACGCCAGCACGATTACGCCTCATCGCGCTTCCTGCGGGGGGCGGAGGTGTCTCCGGACAAGATTCAGGACGCGGACCCTGTCGAGGCGCGACGCGAGGCCACACCCCTGCGCTATTGGCCGAAGACCCGCACAAGCATCCATGTCCTGGATAAACCCCTGTCTTTTGATGATACCCAAGCGGCGCTTTTTGTGACCCCGGCCCCCCTTATCCTGGTCGGGGGCGCCGGCAGCGGCAAGACCGCCTTGCTTTTGGAAAAGCTGAAGACCATTCCGGGCGATGTGCTCTACATTACCCACTCCGCCTATCTCGCGGAGCATGCGCGCGAACTTTACTACGCGCACGATTTCGTGCGCGAGGGACAGGAGGCGGCCTTCCTCTCCTACCGGGATTATCTTGAGACTTGGCGCATTCCGGAGGGACGTGAGGCCAGCTGGCGCGATTTTAGCGCGTGGTTTGCGCGTATTCGCCAAAACTACAAAGGGATCGATGCCCATCAGATCTTTGAGGAGATCCGCGGAGTCATCACGGCGCGAGCCGAAGGGGTGCTTGATTACGAGGCCTACAAGGCGCTTGGTGTCCGCCAGTCCATCTTTGCCGCGGATCAGCGCGCGGCCGCGTACGATGTGTTTGTGCGCTATCAGTCGTGGCTCAAGGACCATCGCTTCTTCGATCTCAATTTGCTGGCCCACGCCTGGAAACCGCTGGTGCAGCCGTGCTATGACTTTGTCGTCATAGACGAGGTCCAGGACCTGACCGCCATTCAGTTGTCGTTGGTCCTCGCGGCGCTGCGCAAGCCCGGCGCTTTCGTGCTCGGGGGCGACGCCAACCAGATCGTGCATCCCAATTTCTTTTCCTGGGCCCAGATAAAAAGCCTGTTCTGGGCGGATTCACGATTGAACACGGGCCGCGAAGTGCAGGTGCTCACGCATAATTTTCGGAATGGTCGCACGGTCACGCAGGTCGCTAATCGGCTCCTCGAAATCAAGCGGCAACGCTTCGGGTCCATTGACCGCGAGAGCAATTTCCTGGTGGAGGCGGTCGGGGAGCAGGCGGGAGCGGTGCAGGTCCTGGATGACGCAAGGGCCGGGCTCTCGGCGCTCAACCAACAAATATCGAAGTCGACGCAGTATGCGGTACTGGTTTTGCGCGAGGAAGACAAGGCGGCGGCGCGGGCGCTCTTTACGACCCCCCTATTGTTCTCCGTCCAGGAGGCCAAGGGCCTGGAGTATCCCCATATCGTGCTTTATCGTTTTCTTTCCGATCATCGCGCGACCTTTGCGGCCATATGCGAAGGGGTCCGCAAGGATGGCCTGGGGGGCGAGGCGTTGACGTTTCGGCGCGCCAAGGACAAGGGGGACCGGTCGCTCGATGCCTACAAGTTTTTCGTAAACGCCCTTTACGTGGCCATTACGCGCGCCGCGGACAGCGTGTATTTGGTGGAATCCGACCACAACCATCCCCTGCTGAATCTGCTGGACGTGCAGAGCCGCGCCGCCGCCCCCATCGTCGTGCCGGCGTCGTCACGCGACGAGTGGCAGAAAGAGGCCCACAAGCTCGAACTGCAAGGAAAACTGGAACAGGCCGAGGCGATTCGCGCAAACATCCTTCAGACAAAAGCGCCGCCCTGGCCGGTCGCCGACGCGCGCCATGTCGGGACACTGATCCAGAAGGTCCTTGTCGAGCGCGCGGTCGGCAACAAAGGGAGCCAGCAACTCTTCGAATACGCCGCCTTCTACGATGCCCCGGAGCTCGCTGAGCGCCTGGCCCGGGAGCGACAGTTCTCCTTGGCCCGCCATTTTGTCGCGCAAAGGCCGCGGATCGTAAAGGCGCGGCTCGCCAGTTATAGCCGGCACCACTTCAATGAAATATGGAATGATTGCGAGCGGTACGGCCTGGAACACCGCACCCCCATGAACCAGACACCCCTCATGGCGGCGGCGCGAGCGGGAAATGTGCCCCTTGTCGAGGCGCTGTTGGAGAAAGGGGCGCGTCGCGACAGTCGCGATCATTTGGGCCGCAACGCCGCGCACATCGCATTACGCGAGGCGTTTACCGATCCGGAGTTTGCGCAAACCAGTTTCCCGGCCCTCTGGGGCCTTCTGGCGCCCCTTGGCGTCGATCTGCGTATCAACGATCGCCTGGTGCGCCTCGAAAAGCACCAAGCCGAGTATTTCCTTTTTCAGACGCTCTGGGCCCTCATCCCCAACGCGCCAGTCGACCATGGTCTGGTCCTCGGTTTCCGGCGCGGACTTTTGGAGCGCGTCTGGGCCAGGTTGCCCGATATCATCGTCCCGCCCAATCGCAAACAAGGCCCCTATATATCCGGCCTGCTCGCCCGAAACGAGATCAACCGGGATTACGCCTATAACCGTCGGCTTTTTGTGCGCGCGCAGCAGGGGGTCTACCTGCTGCAATCCCATCTCTATCTGCGCGATCCCGACCGAGAAGGCGAGTGGCGGCATTGGACGCAGGCCCATAATCTCGAGTTTCTGCAAGAGCATCTCCCGGTCTATCGGTCCACTTTTAAGGCCGTCTTGAACCTGGCCCCACGTACCGACACACCATCGCCCCCGGAGTCGAACCCCACGCTAAAGGCGCGCGATGATGGCCCCCCGAAAGAGGCCAGCCCACCCTCGGAGAGGGACCCCGCGATGGTGCCGCAGGAGGATGGTGCGTGCCGCGAGCGATGCTCGCCCAACCCCGATGATCAGCAGAACCTTCCCTTTTTTGAGATCGACGAAGGCCGTTCATCCGGGGATGACGCGGACGCGTAACGGGTGCTTGGTGGGTGCCCATGCGGGAGACGTGGCAGGCGCGCGAGATGTTCCTTGGCCCGTTCGTGTGGGTGGTGGAGACAGGCGGCAAAGATGAAGTGCGCGATACGCGGATCGGGATGACGCGCGAGGGGCGATTGGTGTTCGTCGCGCGCATCGAACACAGCCGAGACCTTTCGCCCGACCTCGGCGAGATCCCCTACTATGGTGGAGCGGAGACCCTTATGGGCATCGTAAACGATACGCCGCGAGCGTAGGGTGGCGCCCACATGGAGGGTGCGCTAAAGTTCTGGACGTATTGGCGGGGTTCTGGCATCTTTCCGGAAATCACAAGACGAAGACTCGCGCGCCATGACCCTCGGCGGACGTCGCAGAAGACGAAAAAAGGACCTTGGCGGCTTGGCCATGGCCGGACTGTTGCTCCTCGAAGCCGTGCGACAAGGCGCGAATTTCGGCGATACCATCGTTCACCTGACACTGATATCGGCCGGCGTCTTTGCCGTTGCCCTTACCCTGGCCTGGTTCGTTCAGAAACAAAAGCAAGACAAGCTGCGTGTCGCCCTTCTGGCGGCCGGCACCACCAACCCCTTGCAATTGACCCCCGAACAGTACGAACAATTCTGTGCCGCGCTGCTCTCCCATAACGGCTGGAAGACGCGCCTTACGCGCAAATCGGGAGACTTCGGTGCGGATGTGATTGCCACGAAGGAAGACCGGGTGCTGGTCATTCAACCATTTTGCGCGGGAATCCCCGCCATTCAAGGCGGGGAGGGATCCCACAGGGACTTCCTTCGGTCGTAGCACCGCCGCGTAGCGGCGATGCTTCACAACTGAATAACCACCATGTATCATTGTGAACATGGACGAAGAATTGCCAACCAGCCCCTTCGGTCGTAGCACCGCCGCGTAGCGGCGATGCTTCACAACTGAATAACCACCATGTATCATTGTGAACATGGACGAAGAATTGCCAACCAGCCAGGCGTTGACCTGCAAACTGAAGCTGCTGCTGGACAAGGAGCAGGTCGTCGCGGTCCGGCGCACGGCATTGGCGTACCGTAATGCCCTGAATCACGCATCCGCCGTGGCTTTCGCCAATGGCAAGATGTCGCAGGGCATGAAGCTGCAAACGCTGGTGTACCAGGATTTGCGGGAGCGGTACGGATTGCTCTCCCAAATGGCTTGCAATGCTCCGCGACAAGTGGCGGCGGCCTACAAGACGTTGTGGGAACGCGCCAAATCCAACGCTGCCCATAAAGCGAAGGGCTGGACCAAGCGCCGCTACAAGGGGCTGGACAAAGCGCCGAAATTCACCGCGCTGACCGTGAATCTGAACCACAAACGTGACTGGTCTCTGGGCAAAAACCAGACGGTCAGCATCAGCACTCTGAACGGCAGAATTCGGTGCCGTTACGAAGGCTGGAACCGGCATCTGGACTGGCTGGAGCACACGGCGGATCGGGGAATCACCCTGGGTGCCGCCAAGCTCTGGCAGGACCCGGTCTCCAAAGCGTGGTATCTGCTGGTTTCCGTCGACAAGGCACTGGTCGAAAAGCCGATGGACCGCATCACCACCGTCAAAGGCGTGGATCTGAACCGTCGCAACATTGCGGTGGAATCTAATACACGCGGCAAATGTCGTTTTTATCACGGCGGGCACCAGAGGCATTTGGCCGAACATGCCGCCAGTACACGGAGTGCGCTGCAAGCGAAGGGCACTCGTGGGGCCAAAGCGGTTTTGAGGAAACTGGCGCTGCGAGAAAGACGGCTGAACGCGGATACGGCGCACTGTGTGAGTAAGGCCATTGCGGAGCCACACGCGATGGTGGGTTTGGAGTGGCTGAAGGATATCCGCAATCGTACCGAGCGTCGCCGCTCGAAGAACGCTTCGGTGAAACGGCGCAAGGCCAACCGCAAGGTCAGCAGTTGGAGTTTTGCGGATGTGCAGGCCAAAACCGCGTACAAAACCCGGCTGTCGGGTGGTGTGCCGATTTGGGTGGATGCGGATTACACCAGTCAGGGGTGCTCTATTTGCGGGCACACCGGAAAGGAGAATCGACCCAATAACGGCCTGCTGTTTGTTTGTGCTCATTGTGGTCATACACTCCATGCCGATTTAGTGGCGGCAAGAAACATCAGTATGCGAACGCTCCTCATCCGGCAAGACTGGGTGAGGACGGGGCGATTGTCAGCCGTCCCTGAAGCATCAGGCGATGAAGCCAAAGCCGCGCGTCTTTCGAGATACGCGGAGTTGCGGTGGAGCCTGGATGCAAGCTCCGTCCTCATTGTGGGCCGCATGGCCCATTAGGGCGGAGTTGTTGACTGTAAGCAGTGGACCAAATCGGTCGGCGTCAAGGCGGTACAGGAGGTCCATGCCGCCCTGAGCCATTATCGCGCAACCCATGCCGCGGTCGTCACCACCACGGATTACACGCCGGCCGCGAGATCGCTTGCGCAAAGCACCGGGGTCCGACTCTTACGCCATACGGATCTCATCCGCATATAGATGGGCCCGAGTGTAATCGCGCGCGGTACACTGAAGGGACCGAGGCGGCAAGACGTTTCCGAAGCCCCGCAAGCGCGTGTCGGCGGCTACCGCAAGGCCCTTGGCCGACTCAACGTCATCGGGCTTCGGGCTGGCATCCGGATCACCAGCCGGTCGGATCCCTGACGACTGTCATTCCGTGTCACCGGGCGGGCGCCCTTTCCTTGATTCGCAAGAGCGGCACGGGGCTCGATCGCGCATGCATTACAGGCCATGCCGGGCGCCGGCTGCGCGCGGGAGCTTGTGCCGGATCCCGGGCACCGGCGAAGTGCGAGGGAGAGGCCCGGCGAGTATCGAAGCGGAGTCCTTGCGCCAAGCGCGCCGATGCGGCGCGGCGCGATGGCGCGGTATCATACGAAGATGAATGCGCCTGGCCGTCGCGTCGCACACCTCGACATGGATGCGTTCTACGCATCGGTCGAGTTGTTGCGTCAGCCGCAACTGCGCGGCCTGCCGGTGGTCGTCGGCGGCCGGCGGGGCGGGGGCGGGGCGGCGCCTATGGCGCTACGCGCCTATGAGGGTCGCGGCGTGGTGACGACGTCGACCTACGAGGCCCGGGCACTGGGGGTGCATTCGGGGATGAGCCTCATGCGCGCCGCGCGCGAGGCCCCGGACGCCCTGCTGCTGCCACCGAACTTCGAGGCCTACCGTCATTACTCGGCCCTTTTCAAGAGAGCGATCGTCGGGATCGCGCCGCTCATGGAAAACCGCGGGATCGATGAGGTTTATATTGATCTGACCGATCTCGATTCCGACTCGCGATCCCTGGGACTGCGCTTGAAGGGGGCGGTCCATGAGGCCACCGGGCTTTCGTGCTCGCTCGGGATTGCCGCCAACAAGCTGCTCGCCAAGATCGCCTCCGACCTGGACAAGCCCGACGGCCTGACGCTGCTCGGCCCCGAAGATGTCGCGCGTCGGGTGTGGCCCCTGTCGGTCGCGAAGATCAATGGGATCGGCCCCAAGGCCACGGTCAGGCTCCACGACCTTGGCATCCGTACGATCGGGGAACTGGCGGCGGCCGAGCCGGCCCTCCTCGATCGCGCCTTCGGCGCGCGCCTCGCCCTGTGGCTTCGTGAATCGGCGAATGGCGTGGATGATCGGCCGGTGGTGACCGAGAGTGCCACCAAATCGGTGAGTCGCGAGACGACATTCGAGCGTGACCTCGATGCGCGCGCCGACAGGCCCCGACTGTCGGCGGTCCTCGTCGAATTGTGCGAACGGCTGGCGGGCGATCTATCCAGAAAGGATCTGGCGGCGCGCACCATCGGCATCAAGCTGCGCTACGCCGACTTCCATACCGTGACGCGCGACCTGACGGTGCCACGCCCGGTCAGCGCGTCGCGCGACATCCTGGCCGGGGCCCGGGAGTGCCTGCGCCGTGTCGCGCTCGACCGCCGCTTGCGGTTGCTTGGGGTGCGTGCGGGCTCGCTTTCGGGACCGTCCGGGACGGCCGTGCCCGGTCAGCAAGGGGAGCTGCCTTTCGGGGAGGATCCGGCAGGCACGGCCGGCACCGCCATCACTCGAGGCTGACCTCGTCGCGCGCGCCCGCCGGCGCCCGCCAGGCGAGCCAGTCGCACAAGGCGGCGGCCGGCATTGGTCGCGCGATCCCGTAACCCTGGGCATAGTCGCAGTGCAACGCGCGCAGGATCTCCTGGAGGCCGTCGTGTTCCACGCCTTCCGCGACCACGCCGTATCCCAGACAGTGGCAGACGTCGATGATGGCACGCACGATCTCACGTTCGTTGACATTCGTATCGATGACCGCGATCAGCGAGCGGTCGATCTTCACCCGATCAAATGGCAAGGTCCGCAGGTAGGCGATCGAGGCATAGCCGGTGCCATAGTCGTCGAGCGCCGCCGGGATGCCGGCGTCGCGCAGGGCCTCCATGACCGAGGCGGCCTGGTCGGGGTTACTCACCAAGGCGCCCTCGGTCAACTCGAAAACCAGACGCGCCGGTCCGGCCTGCGCCAGGCGGTCGCGAACCCGCTGGACGAAGCCGTCATCCTGCAGATCCAAGGCGGAGATGTTGATGGCGATCGGGAGCGATGGGTGATCGGCGGCCCATAATACCCGGTCATCGAGGGCACGATCCAGGACGTGAAGGGTAAATTCGGTCATGAGCCGGCTACGCTCGATGGTCGGCATGAAGTCCGCAGGCGAAATGAGCCCGCGCTCCGGGTCCTCCCAGCGCGCCAAGGCCTCGACGGCCACCACGGCGCCATCGATGAGTGAGACGATCGGCTGATAATGAAGCAGAAATTCGCCATTGGCCATCGCCGCGTGAATGCGTCGCTCGTGCGGCGGCATGGCATCGGGCTCGGCGGCCTGGACATCGATCATCGGGTCGTAGACCTGAAAGCCCGCCGCGTGGCGCTTGGCCCAATACATGGCGGCATCGGCACGGCGTATGAGCAATAGCATATCGACGCCGTCCTCGGGAAAGACGGCAACGCCGATACTGGCGCTGATTTCCACGTTCTCAAGCCCCAGGGCCAGGGGCTGCGCCACTGCGCGCGCCACCTTCTCGGCAATCACCGCGATGGCGGCACCGCCCCCGCGCAGGGCCGGCAACAACAGCGCAAATTCGTCCCCGCCAAAACGCGCCACAACGTCCGAGGCGCGCACCGCGCCCTGTAGGCGCTGACCGACGGCGCGCAGCAGCCGATCCCCGGCATCGTGCCCCCGGCTATCATTGATTGCCTTGAAGCCATTCAGGTCCAGGATCATGACCGCGAAGCACTCCTGGGTCCTGCGGCTCTCCATCAATAGGCGCCCCAGCTCCTGCTCGAACAGCGCGCGATTGGGCAGACCGGTCAAGGGGTCGTGCAGCGCGAGCTTTTGCAGGGCCTGGTTGGCGTCGGCCAACTCCTGGGTGCGTTGCGCCACGCGCCGCTCGAGGGTGGCGGCGAGCTCCTTCAAGGCCCCGTCCTGACGCTGGCGCTCGTCGCTCGCCTCGCGTAGCCGCAGCGACATGGCGTTGAACGCGCGCAACGTGCGACTGATCTCATCGCGCCCGCGCACCATGACCTGATAGCCCAGCTGACCCTCTCCGACCTTGCTCGCGGCGTCCTCCAGGACTTTAAGGCGCCGGCCTAGGTAGCTCCCGAAATAAAACGCGAACAGGAGCGCCAACAGGAGCTCGACCAGGGCCACCGTGGTCATGCGCAGGCGGCCTTCGGCGAGCCTGTGGCGCAAGGGCCGTACCGACAGCCCGAGTTCCACGGTCCCATAGCGGACACCGGCCACGATCACCGGCTGATCGACTTCGAAATACCGGGACCTGCCGGAGCGGCGCATAGTGCCCTCGTGAAACGGGCGTGCGAGGGCCTGGCGCGCCCCGCCTTGGGCAAGCACCCGGCCGCTACGATCCAGGACACGCACGAAGCCGATGTCCGGATTCGTCAGGATCTCATCGACCACGGCCTGCAGGCCGCCGACATCGTGGGTCAGTATGCCGGTGACGGCGGCCGAGGCCAACAGGCGCGCGTCGGTCCGGGCATGGGCACGCAGGCGCTCATAACCGTTATGGGCAAAGAATTGCAGGGTGGTCCCGGTGATGACCGTCAGGAAGATGGCGTTCATGACGACCAGGGCGAGGATGATCTTGGCGCGAAACGACATGCTTTAACGAGGGGCCACGAGGGCCGCAAGAGGCCGCGCGCGGATCGGATCGTAGTCGCGGTTGTCGGCGGGCACGAAGGCGCGGACACCGATCGATGCGAGCAGGCGACGGCCTTGCGACGTACCGGCCAAGCCCAGAAACGCCGACCGCAAGCGCCGCAGCACGGCCTTGGGCAGGCCCGGCAAGACCGCCAGCGGGTGGGGCGGCAACGGCGGCCCGCGCCAAAGGACGCGCAGACGATCGCGGATCGCCTTCGGAAAATCTTGAAAGGTCTTGACGATGCCGCCGCCGGCCGCATAAAGCCCGGCGGCCACGGCCCGGTAGACGGAGCCGTGGGAGGCGACATAGACCGGGCGTATCGGGATATGGTAGCGCGCGAGAAGCGCCTGGGGCAGGATGCTCGCGGCCAGCGATCCCGGGGCGGGAAAGGCGACCGACAGGTGCGCGAGCGCGCGCAGCGAATGCACGGGGCTCCCCCGGGGAACGACGAGGATCGAGCGCAAGTGGCCGGCGTCGGCCAGGAACGCGTGGTAGCGGCGTTTCCGATGGGCCACGACATACTGGTAGGGATTCAGATAGGCGATATCGTAGCGCCCCGCCAATACCCGCCTTTCAAAAGTGGGGATATTCCGGGCGGTCTCGAAATGCAAATGGCAGTAAGCGGCACGTCCCACGGCGCGCAGCAAGGGTGTCCAGGTCAATGCCAGGGTCAGGGCCGACCGCTGGGGCACGATCCCGACCGTGAACACGGGCTCGTGGGCTCGGGCCACACCCATGGCGAGAGCTAGCAGCGCGACCCGCAGGTGGACGCGGCCATGGGCGTGCACCCCTCGCCGGTTTCGCCGGAAGCCTTGCATGGCATCATCCGCTATCGACACACCCCGACCCCAGCTCGGCGACCATCGCCGTCCTGACCTTCGAGTATAGCCCATGGCGGGCGGGCCCTGGCCGTTTCGCCGAGACCTGCTAAGGTTAACCGTCAAAGGCCTTTTGGCCCCTATAAAGCCTGCTCAGGAGAAGGACTGATGAAGCACGAACGCGCGCTGAGGGTGTTTTGCGCCCTCCTTTCGGGGGCGGGGGTAGCGATGATGCCCTGGTCAGCGGCTGATGCCGCGCCGCCCGCAACCATCAAACCCTACATCTTGGTATCGGCCCCCCGCGAAACCGCGGCCCGCGGCCAACGCGACTACGGCCCGGTGGCGGCGTTCCTCACCAAGGTGCTCCACCATCCCGTGGTCTATCGGCACCCAAACGGCTGGCTCACCTACGAGCTCTGGATATGGAAGGATCGCGCGGATATCTACTTCGATGGCCCACAGTTCGTGGCCTGGCGCCTCCACTACCTCCATCAGACCCTGGGGCCGCGCGTCCCGCAGCCCCAGGACTGGCGCCTCTATACCTGGAAGGGGTCGCCCGTGAAGACGGTCGCGGGGGCCGCCACGGGCGCGACACTGTGCGCCCCGCCCGTCCCGAACTTCGGGACGCTATGGGTGACGGGCTTGTTTCCCAACCCCGCGCGCCAGCCCTACATCCGCAACATGCATGGATGGAAGAGGATCTTTAAGGCGGTGGCGGATCATCAGTGCACGCTCGGCATCGGCCCGCGGCTCACGCTCCACTACCTGGACCCCGGCCACAAAAAGGTGACGATCCTGAAGCGGAGCCGCCACTACCCCAACCAGGGCTTCACCGTAAGCCGGACGCTTCCCGGACCCGTGCGCCGCGAGATCGTCCGCGCGCTCTTGAGTCCGGCCGGGGAAAAGGCCATGATGCGATTGCGCAAACGTTTCTCGCATGGTCGCCGCCTGGTTGCCGGGCAGGTCCGCCAATACAGAAATGTCGATGTGGGTCTTAACGCGCAATGGGGTACGGTTTACGCCACCGGCATCGATCGATATCTCAGACAAGACGCCAAACGCGAAGGGTTTGCGGTCGCTCAGCAGGCCGCGCCCTGACTAGGGAAATCTTCACGGAAAGGATGAAAATGACAAATAAAAAATGGATGTCGCTCCTGGGAGGAGCAGTGTTGGTCGCCACCACGGCCTGTGCGTACGCGAAAGGCATACCGCAAATCCCCGGGGCACCCGCGATCCATGGACACCCCGTGGTCAACACCCCGAAGATGCTCATGTGGCCGCCCAATGCCAAGCCGGCGGCTGCCGATCTGACGGATCCGGATGCCGATCTCCTCTTCGATCTGCATGGGAGCATCGAGCGGGGCGCGTGCCGCAAGGTCGATCTCGTCGTGTCCACCGAGGGGAATTACCACATGGCCCTCAACACGCTCTGGCGCACGGTTCTCCTGCCGCGCTACGGGAAGACCATCCGCAGTTGGTACTACACCACCAGCCCGCCGATCGCGTTCCCCCAGCTCATGCATCATGACGACCTGAACTTCGGCAACTTCTATCTGCATTGCCGCCCGGAGGTCGCGATCGCGGCGCCACGCCTCATCCGCAAGCTCGAGACCCACGGCTTCACGGAAGGCAAGCCGATCGCGCTCATGAAGAGCCGCGGCAACGTCCTGCTCGTCAAGTACGGCAACCCCCTGCACATTCATAGCGTTTGGGACCTGGCGCGTCCGAACGTGCATCTCATTACACCCAATCCTTATAACGAGCCGGGCGCATTCCTGAACTATGCCGGCACGATCTACGAGATCGCCAAGCATGACCCACACCCGCCGAAGGGCTGGACGGCCAATCGCCTGTTCAACGCCATCTTCAACAGCCACATCAAGGACAAGTGGCTGATCGGGGCGCGCATACACCATCGCGACGAGCCGTGGTCGGTGGCCTATGGCAAGGCCAACGTGGCGGTGATCATGTACCAACTCGGCAAATACACGAAGGCGGTGTTCCCGCACCTCTTTACCATCGTCCCGCTGGGCGGCACGGTCTCGCATCCGCGCCCGCTGCCGGGTAATCAGATCGACACCACCTATCTCATAAGGGTGAAGGGGCACTTCACCGCCCGCCAGCGCAGGGCTCGGCACGACTTCATAAAGACCCTGGAGTCGCCGGCCTTCACACGCATCCTCGAGCACGACGGTCTGCGTCGCCCGTAAGAGGAACTGATGGGGTGGGACGGCCACGCCGTCCCACCCGAGGCGCGCACGTTGCGAGAAAAGCGGCGTGCGCGCTTTTTTTGCGGGTGTGCCCGCCTTGCCTCGCGCCTCGTCTCTCCTTAAAGTAGCAGGTTCCCTTCACGGCTCGAGACTGCCCATGACCACAAAGAGCGCTTCCTCGCCCAACGGCGGTGCCCCGGATTTCTGCGCCGGCATGCATTCCTTCGGCGCGCCGTGGCCCGATTTTGTCACGCATGCCTCACATCCGGTGATTGCCGACAAGGCCCGGGCGATAAGCGATGCGCGCTCCCCGGACGCCGCCTACCAGACCCTGCTGATGGCCGACGCGCTGCGCTATGTGACCCTTCAGATGTGCGCCTCCAAGGCCTCCGGCCACCCCGGGGGGTTTGCCTCGAGCGCCGAGGCCTACGCGGCCTTGGTCATGCTCGGCCATACGCACATCGTGACCGAGGTCGGCCATCATGCCCCCGGCTTCTACAGCGCCATGTTCCTGGACGGGTCCCTGGAGGGGCTCGGCATCCATACCATGACCGACCTCATGGCGCGTTTTAGGGAACAGCACGGCCTGCTCGGACACTTGTCCGGGGCGATCCCCGGGATACTGGCGCCGGCCGGACCCCTGGGTCAGGGCCAGCACTTCGCCATGGCCGGGGCCCTGCTGCACCCAGGCGTCCTGTTCCCGCTGACCATAGGCGACGGAGGGCTCGGCGAGCCCTATGTGTTGAGCGCCATCAAGCACTTCCATACAAGCTATCCGGGCACCACGAATTTCCTGCCGACGCTCGTGTGGAACGGCTTTAGCCAGGAGCACCACTCCATGGTGTCGCGCCTGTCCAATGAGGGCATGCGCCGCTATTTCGAGGCCCACGGCTTCGAGCGCGTGGTCCTCGTGGATGCGAAGGACTTCGATGACGCTGGCCAGACCGGGGATTACGTGGATTCGACGCGCTTCTCGTTCGCGCGCCGCCTGGTGTTCGCCCAGGCCATGCTCGAGGCCGCCGACGAGGCCGCGCGCAGCGCACTTGGCGGCACGTTGACGGCGTTCATTGTGAAGCAGCTAAAGGGCGCGGGCGTCCATGCGCACGGGGCGAAGTCCCATAACCTCTATCCGGGCGACACACTCGACAAGCCGCAGATCGAGGCGGCACTGGCCGCGCGCGCCCTCAGCCCCGCGGCCTGGGCGTTGGTGCGCGAGAACTTCGCGCGCGCCGGCGGCGGGCCCGCGGCCCAGACCATGGTGACCGAGAGGGTCCTGGAGCTTGCCGACCTCGGGGCCTTCCCGCTCCATGAATACGCCGCAACCGAGAAGGCCGTACCGTCCACCGCGGTCGGCGCCCTGGTGGCGTGGCTCGGCGGCAAGGACCGCCGGTTCGTCGTGACCAACGCCGACGGCAACGAGGCCTCCGGACTCAGGAACATCAACGATGCCCTGAAGATCCGCCACCCGACCACCGACCCTCTCTACAACCAGGAGCCCGGCGGGCAGGTCTACGAGCCCTTGAGCGAGGACGCATGCGCCGGACTCGCGGCCGGGCTCGCGCTCTTTGGGGGCCGCAGCCTGTGGCTGTCATACGAATCCTTTGCCATAAACGGCTGGCCGATCTTTCAGACCGTGACCCAGGCGATGGCCGAACTGCGCCGGCGCACCCCGTCGGTCGTCGGCCTGTTCACCGCCGGGGCCCTCGAACAGGGACGCAACGGTTGGACCCATCAACGTCCGGAGATCGAGAACTACATCGCCGCGCAGATGCGCAACGGCAACGTCTATCTGTTGTTTCCGCCGGACGCCAATGCCGCGCAGGCCGCGTATGAATACGCGGCGACGAGCTGGAACAAGGGCATGGTGATCATCGCTTCGAAGAGCCCGTTGCCGATCCATATGACGATGGAGGCCGCACGCCGGGCGGTGCGCGAGGGCGCGGCGATCCTTTACGAGGGCGCCGATGGCCGGCGCGGCCGGGTGGTGCTGGCGGTGGCCGGCGACCTGGTGCTGCTGTCGGTGTTTGCCGCCAGGGAACGCCTGGAGGCCGAGGGTTTCGGTGTGCGCATCGTGACGCTCGTGAATCCCCGACAACTCTACCAGGCCCGCGATGTTGCCGCCGAGACCGTGGCCGAGCCCGATCTGTCGTTCATGGGCGACCAGGAGTTCGCGCGCCTGTTCGACGGCGACCGGCTCGTGGCCATAAGCGGCGGGCCCTCGGGGCCGCTGGAGCCGGTATTGGTGCGGGCCAAGGCCCCGTTGCGCGCGACCCTGGCGTGGAGGCGTGGCGACACCACCGCAAGCCCCGGCGAGCTCCTGAACCTGAACGGCCTCGATGCCGACACCATCGTCGCCCGGGTCCTGGCGATGGATGAGTAGCGTGAGCGCACGCGGCGCAGGACACAAAGTCATCGTTCTGGACGACGACCCGACCGGATCGCAGACCGTACACTCCTGTCTGCTGCTGACGCGCTGGGATACGGCGGCCCTGAAGGCCGCGCTATGCGCCCCGGGGCCGCTTTTCTTCATCCTCACCAACACCCGCGGCATGGGCGCCGGGGAGGCCGCCGAGACCGTGCGCGCGGTATGCCGGAATCTGCGCGCGGCGCTCGCCGAGCTGTCAGGGGAGGGTGTGGCGATACGGCCGATCTTTGTCAGCCGCTCGGACTCGACCCTGCGCGGCCATTACCCGGTCGAGACCGATGTCATGGCCGAGGAGCTGGGTCCCTTCGATGCGCACTTTCTGATCCCGGCATTCTTCGAGGGCGGACGGGTGACGCGGGCCGGCCGGCACTATCTTCTCATCGATGGCGTCCCGGTCCCGGTCCACGAGACCGAATTCGCGCGCGACACGGTTTTCGGCTACCGCAATAGCGACCTGCGCGAATATGTGGCGGAGAAGACGGCGGGCCGGATCGCCGCGACCGATGTGCAGCTGTTTTCGCTGTCGGATGTCCGCGCGGGTTGCGGCGCACGCTTGCGGACACTGTCCAACAACAGCTGTTGCGTGGTCGATGCCGTACAGCAAAGCGACCTCGATTGCTTCGCTCGCGACCTCTACGAGGCGGTCGATGGCGGACGGCGCTTTCTGTTTCGCAGCGCGGCAAGCCTTCTGACGTCACTTGCGAATCTCCCCGCGCAGCCGGTGCCGCCGGAGGCGATGTCCGGCTACGCCCAGGGCCCCGTGGGGGTCGTGCTGGTGGGCTCCCATGTGCGCAAGACCACCGAACAACTCGCCATACTTTTGCGCGAACCGACGGTGGCGGCCATCGAGATCGATGTCGACCGGGCACAGGAGGCCGACGGCGCCGCCCTGCGTGATCACGTCCTCGCCGGGATCGCCTCCGCGCACGCCGCGGGTAAGACCGCGGTCCTTTTCACCAGCCGCTCGGAACGCCAATTCGCCGACAGCGGCCAGCGCCTGCGCTTCGGGGCCGCGGTCTCGGCGTTTTTGATGCGTATTGTCCAGGCCCTGCCCAAGACCACCGGATTTCTGATCAGCAAGGGCGGCATCACTTCCAACGACGTCCTGAGCACGGGGCTTACGCTGGCGAGCTGCGAGGTCGTGGGGCAGATCCTGCCGGGATGCTCGGTGGTGTGCTGCCCGAAAGCGCATCCGCGCCATCCGGACATGCCGGTCGTGATCTTTCCCGGCAATGTCGGAGACGCCCAGGCCTTGATGACCGTCTACCGGCGCATGGTGGGCCAGGTCTGATCAGAGTTCGTCGCTCACCCAGTTTCCGCGAAACGGGTTGCCCGCGGCCTTGGCGCGGTGTTGCGCGGGACCGGTCATGAGCAGGTTATGGGCGGTGTTGATGAGCCCGACATGGGAGAAGGCCTGGGGAAAATTGCCGATCAGCCGGCGATTCTTGGTGTCGTACTCCTCGGCCAGGAGGCCGACGTCATTGGCGACACCCGCGATACGCTCGAAGACCGCCGCGGCCTTGGCCTTGTGGCCCATGAGCGCATAGTTGTCCGCGAGCCAGAAGGTGCACGCCAGGAATGCGCCCTCGGGGGCATGAAGGCCGTCCTGACCGTCCGCCTCGTAGCGCTTGACGAACCCATCCACGGTCAGCTCACGCTCTATGGCGCGCACGGTGTTCACGACCCGCTCATCGTGCGCGGACAGGAAGCCCACGAGCGGGAGCAGCAGCAATGAGGCGTCCAGCTTCTCGGTATCGTAGCTTTGCACGAAGGCCTGCTTTTTCTCGTTATAACCCTTGCGGCAGACGTGTTCGTGGATACGGGCGCGTAGCGCGCGCCAACGATCCGCGGGCCCCTCTTGGCCGAAGCGCTCGACGGCCTTGACGGCGCGATCAGCCGCCACCCACGCCATCACCTGGGAGAAGATGTGGGGGCGCGGGCCGCCGCGCTCTTCCCATAGGCCGGAGTCCGGACCATCCCAACCGCCCTCCAGGAAATCCATGAGGCCCTGCTGTATCCCCCAGCTATTCACGTCGTCCTGGAAACCTTGCGCGCGGCTCAGGTGCAGGGCATCCATCACCTCACCGTAGACATCGATCTGGCATTGCTTGTAGGCGGCGTTGCCAAACCGCACCGGACGACTGTCGGCATAGCCCGCAAGCCACGGCGCCTCGCGCTCCTCCAGCGCACGCTCTCCGCCGAGACCATACATGATCTGGATGCGCCCGGGCTCGCCCCCCACGGCCCGGCATAACCAGTCCCGCCAGGCGCGCGCCTCCTTACGAAAACCGGCCAGGCCCAGGGCGTAGAGCGTAAAGGTCGCGTCGCGCAGCCAGCAGAAACGGTAGTCCCAGTTGCGTGGACCGCCGAGACTCTCGGGCAGGGATGTAGTGGCAGCCGCCACGATGCCCCCGGTGGGGCTGAAGGTCAGGGCCTTGAGCGTGATCGCCGAGCGACGGACCATGCGCGCGTAGGGCCCGTCCTTTGGCATGCGCGCACCCCAGCGGCGCCAGAAGGCCTCGGTACGCGCCAGGGCCTCCTGGGCATCACGGGCGACCGGCTCCGGGCGGTAGGAGGCGGCGCGTGTCAGCACAAAGGCTGCTTCATCGCCGGCGGCCACCGCAAACTCGGCACGCACCTCGGCGTGCTCGCGAGACAAGGGGATGGGGGCATACAGAAAGAACGCGTCGGGACCGGCAAAGGCATGGAGCTTGTGATCCTCGACCTGGACCCACGGCAGCACCGAGCCGTATTCCAGTCGCAACGTGAGCGCCAGACGCATGGGCACGACTCCGCGGCGCCCGCGCACGATGCGCACGATGTCGGTGACGCCATCGGGGCGCGGTGATGGCATGAAATCGATGAGATCGACCACCCCGTCGTCGGTCTCAAAGCGGGTCTCCAGGATCAGGCTGTCCTCGCGGTAGGCGCGCTCCACGCGTCTTAGGCCACCTGCCGGCGCCAGCAGGAACCGGCCGTTGCCCTCATCCCCGAGCAGGCCCGCGAAACACGCGGGTGAACTGAAGGTCGGGAGGCATAGCCAATCGATGGATCCGTTGCGCCCGACGAGCGCCACGGTATGGGTATTTCCGATCAAGGCGTAGTCTTCGATCAAGGCACTCACGGCAGACTCCCTGTGTCGACAAAAAGCCACAACGGGTCCCGATGACCCCATCATACGAACAGGCGACCCGGCACCGGTATCCGTCCGGGGGAAGACCGCGCGCCCGGCCGTTTACGGTTTCCCCGGCCGCACGCCAGCACCGCGGGGCGCGCCATGTCTTGAATCGCGTCGCGCCCACCTCTTGGGGGGACCGGGCCCGCCTCCCCGCGGCGGGCATCAGAAAATGGGGCCGATCCGGTAACCGCCCAGGCTTGCGCGCGCGCCTCATTTTCCTTATAGTGCCCGGTCTTTGCATCCGCATAACGCCCTTGCCGAGGCGCATCATGAAAGCCGATATCCACCCGGAATACCATGCCATCACGGTAACGTGTGCCTGTGGGAACACGTTCAAGACCGGCTCCACGCTCGGTCACGACCTGGCCGTCGAGGTCTGCTCGGTCTGCCATCCGTTCTACACGGGGAAGCAAAAGATCGTCGACAGCACGGGACGCGTCGAGAAATTCCGTCAAAAGTACGGTCTGCGCGGCAAATAGACGCGATCCCGGCATGACGGAGAAGGGACGGGAAGCAGCGCTCGCGTATCACGCCGCGAGCCCCGCGGGGAAGATCGCCATCCAGCCCACCAAGCCGTGCGATACGCAGGGCGATCTGGCGCTGGCCTATACCCCGGGGGTCGCCGAGCCGGTGCGCGCGATCGCGGCGAGCCCGGAGGACGCATACCGCTATACCGCCAAGGGCAATTTGGTGGCGGTGGTCAGCGACGGGACCGCGGTCCTGGGACTTGGCAACGTCGGGCCGCTCGCGTCCAAGCCGGTCCTCGAGGGCAAGGCCGTGCTGTTCAAACGGTTTGCCGATATTGATGTCTTCGATCTCGAGATCAAGGCACCATCCGCCGAACAGTTCATCGAGGTCGTCGCCGCCCTCGAACCGACCTTCGGGGGCATCAACCTCGAGGATATCGCCGCGCCCGCGTGCTTTGCCATTGAAAAGGCCTTGAGCGAGCGCCTGTCGATACCGGTCTTCCACGATGACCAGCACGGCACCGCGGTGATCGTATGCGCCGGCCTGCTCAACGCCCTCGAACTCCAGGGCAAATCCCTGAAGACCGCGCGCATCGTGTGTCTCGGCGCCGGGGCCGCCGGCCTGACCTCCCTGCGTCTGCTGATGAGCCTTGGGGCGGCGGTGGAGAACATGATCCTGGTCGACAGTCGCGGCGTGGTCCATAGCGAACGCACCGATCTGAATAACTACAAACAGCCGTTCGCCCACACCACCCCGCTCAGGACGCTTGCCGAGGCCATGAATGACGCCGATGTGTTCATCGGTGTCGCGGCCGCCGACCTCGTGGACGCCCAGATGATACGCGCCATGGCCCCGCGCCCCGTCGTATTCGCGCTCGCCAATCCCGTCCCGGAGATCCTGCCCGAGGTGGCTCATGCCGCGCGCGGCGATCTGGTCATGGCCACCGGCCGCTCCGATTACCCAAACCAGGTCAACAACGTCCTGGGCTTCCCGTTCATATTCCGTGGGGCGCTGGACGTACGCGCCCGGCAGATCAATCAGGCCATGCAGCTTGGCGCGGTGCACGCCCTGAGCGCGCTCGCCAAGCAACCGATCCCGCGCGAGGTGCTGCGGGCCTACGGCCTCGATCACCTGGAATTCGGGCCGGATTACTTCATCCCTAAACCGCTCGATGCGCGCCTGCGCGAATGGGTGCCGGCGGCCGTGGCCGCCGCCGCCATCGATACCGGCGTGGCGCAGGCCCCCTACCCCGCACACTATCCGCCGCGGCCTGCGCCATCGGCGTGAGGCGCGACACGATTCATTCGTTGAATATCGATTGGCGACCGCAGCCTTGCCGGCGGGGTGACGCCCCACGGGACCTGGCAGGCGCGGATACCGGGCCTGGGACCGTCCGATGACTTACGGCGCGCCACGCACCGTCCGCGACTATGTCCTGTTCGTGGAACGCCGGCTGAAGGCGGCGCGCGTGGAATTCGGGCACGGCACCGAGGATGCCCGCGACGAGGCCGCCTGGCTGGTGGCCGGGGCCATGCGGATCGCCCCCGACGCGCTTGCCGGACGGCTTGGCACGGTCCCGAAGCGTGCCGCCGCATCGCGCATCCGCGCGCTTCTGGCATCGCGTATCCGTACCCGCCAGCCGCTCGCCTACCTCCTCGGGGAGGCGTGGTTCGCGGGACGCCGCTACGTCGTCGATCGGCGCGTCATCGTACCGCGCTCCTTGATCGGCGAGTTCCTGCCCGAACAGGGCGGCTCGCCGCTCGCCGATCCCGACATCAGCTCCATACTCGACCTGTGCACGGGCAGCGGCGCGATCGCGATCGCGGCGGCGCGGGCCTTTCCGGGGGCACAAGTGGACGCGGTCGACATCTCCGAGGATGCCCTCAAAGTCGCGGCGCGCAACGTCCGCCTGCACGGCATGGCCGATCGTGTCCACATCATCGCCTCCGATCTTTTTCGTAACCTGAAAGGGCGGCGCTATGACCTTATACTGAGCAACCCTCCCTATGTGTCCGAGGCGGAGATGGCGGCGTTGCCCCGCGAATACCGCAACGAGCCGCCGTTGGCGCTCGCGGGCGGCGTCGACGGCCTCGATCTGGTCCTGCCGTTGCTCCGCGCGGCCCCGAGACACCTCACCGAAGACGGGCGCCTGGTCCTGGAGGTCGGGGCGAGCCGCATGGCCCTCGAGGCGCGCTTTCCCGGCCAGCCGTTTTTGTGGCTGGCCTCCGCCAATGACGAGTGCGTGGGTTACTGGCACAGGGAGGACCTCGAGGGCTGGGTGGACGACTGATGCCCGGGTGTTGCAAGCAGCGGGTCCGGGTTCACGACTTTAGCGCCTCGCTTGCGCCGCCTCCCAGGCATGAATCGCCCGCTTGCGGGTCTCACCCCACCGATAGCCGCCCAATGCGCCGCTTTGCGCGATGACGCGATGGCAGGGGATGAGGAACGCCACGGGGTTGGCGCCGGCTGCCTGCCCCACGGCCCTCGCGCCGCCCGGGCAACCGATGGCCGTCGCAATCTGCGCATAACTTGCCACCGCAGCCGGCGCCACGCAAAGCAGGGCGCGCCACACGCTCACCTGAAAGTTGGTCCCCGAGACGTACAAAGACAGGGGGCCATCCCCGCCCCGTGAGGGCGGCTTGCCGAATACCGCGCGCACGACGGCCCCTGTCGTCGTCGCATTCTCGCGTATCTCGGCGCGCGGCCAGCGCATCCGCAGGTCCGCAAGACACGCATCGGCACCGGCACCGTCGACGAAGGCGAGACGGCAGATGCCTCTGGGCGTGACGGCCATGAAGGCATCCCCAAAGGGCGTGTCATGGGTGCCATATTCGATCACGAGGCCCTCGCCGCCCGTCTTGTGCTCCCCGGGGGTAACGGCCTCGATCCGTACGAAATGATCGTACAGGCGTGATCCGCCGCTCAAGCCGACGGAATACGACAGCGTGAGCAGGGATTCGGATGCCGTCATCAGACGCTTGGCATGCTCCACGGTGAGGACCTGCAGGAAGCGCTTGGGGGTGACACCCGCCCATCGGCAAAAGAGCCTCTGAAAATGGAACGGACTCATATGGACATGGGAGGCAATCTCGGCGAGTGCCGGCTGCCGGTCTCCGTAGCGCACGATGAACGCGATGGCGCTGGCGATACGCTCATAGTCGGTCATGGAGACATCCCCGGAAAATCCAACACCGCTTACTCATGGTCTGCCCCGGTTGGCATCACGGGCCCGATAGAGGCGCTCGGGGACGGTCGCCAGACGCGAGGGGCGAAGCCTCCCGCCAAGACCATATAACTGTTGGAAGCTCATGAGCACGGGGCGCCATGCATCGGGGTCGATGCGGTGCGCTTCGCCCGCCATCAGGATCGATTCATCCGCGTGAACGCGTTGGATGCGAGCCTCCAGGCATACGATGCGTCCTTTTTGGGAAGGGTCGTCCTCGCCCATCGCGTGCGTGGTGGCGACGCTCGCCTCGAGATGCACGGGACATTCGCGCACGCGGGGCGCGGCCACCGTCGCTGATGCCACGGGCGTGAGCCCGGCTGCGGCAAACTTATCGGGTTCATAGCGGTAGCCCATGGCGCGCTTGAATTCGGGCACCGGATTTGAGCCCGTGGTCAGCGCCAGGCGGTCGATCGCGTCGACCTCGCTCACCGAAGGGAGATTGAGGACACATTCGCCGCTACGCATAAGGTTTCCGGTGGTCTGGGATGAGGCGGCCAGGCCGAGCAGACATCGCCACCCCAACCAGAATACCGAGGACATGGGCGCGAGATTGAAAGTCCCGTCGCCGTTCACCGTACTGATCAAAATGACCGGCGTCCCAAAATACAAAATGGCAGGGTGAATAGTTCGATGCATATCCGTGCCTCCGGGTTCGCGGCCGCGCGACGCGGCCACCTCCAAGGGGCGGAGCATAAGGCGGGTCGCGCCCGCCCGCGACCCGGATCTTGCGCAAACTCGTGGATGGGCGGTGACCGCGGGCCTTGCCCCGTACGGCGCCGGGGGCCATCAGCCGCCCGCGCAGGTCCCCGTGCGTACGCCCTGAATGCGTTGGTGTTCGGTCACATTGCCAAACCGCGTCGTGATGATCGCGTCCGTGCGGCCCGAGAAGCTGCGGCCCCCAGGACCGAGGTGCAACCGGGCCGATACATGGACGCGGATCCCCCCCTGCCCCCCTGCCTGAGCGATGCGGCACACCTCGCTCACCGTCACCACCGTGCCCTGAATGGCGACCGGCGCGGCCATGCGACAGCGATTGCCTTCGTTGCGCAGGATCTTTTGCGGAGTTATACGTCCGCCCTTGAGGCAGGTCGAGTAATGCATCGGGCCGGCCGGCGTGTCCGCGGTCATCCGCCATTCACCAGGGGCTATGCGTGGCGGTTGGGCGGCCGATACCGCGGCCCACGCCAAGGCGCCGACACCAAAAACCATGCGTTTCGCTGTCACCATATCTCGTCACCAGGGGGAGACACACGGGATTAGGGGCCCGCATCGCGTCCCTGTCAAGTCCGCTGGAGGATGCCGCCTGGGACCACACCCCTGCTAGCGTGCCGGGCGGCCTTCGGCGTCATCACGCGGCGATGTGTAGAGGGCATCGATGGCCGCGGCATAGCGCTCTTCAATCCATTGGCGGCGGACCTTCAGGGTCGGCGTAAGGAAGCCGTTTTCGATGGTCCAGGGGCCGCTTACGCGCAACACATGGCGGATGCGGGTATATCCGGGAAAGGCATGCAGCTGGTCATTGGCGCGATCCCGGAGCTGCTGCTCGTCGGCCGTATCGCTCACGGCCAGCAGGGCCAACGCGCCGCGGCCCTCACCCACCACCAGGGCGTGCTCGAATGCGGGGTCTTGCAGGATCGCCTGCTCGACGTCGGCCGGTGCCACCTTCTCGCCGTTCGATAAGACGATGATGTCCTTGGCGCGCCCCGTCAGATACAAAAGCCCGCCCGCGAGCCGCCCCAGGTCCCCGGTATGGAAATAGCCCTCGGCGTCCACCGCCTGGGCGGTCGCCTCCGGAAGATTCCAATACCCGGACATCACGCTCGGGCCCTTGACGCAGATCTCGTCGTTTACGAAGCGCACGGTGACATTGGCGAGCGGCCGGCCCACGGAGGCCAGATCCCGATCGGGGAGCCGGTTGCAACTGATCACGGGGGCGGTCTCGGTGAGGCCGTAGCCCTGCACGAACCGCAGACCAAGACCCGTGAAAAAGCCGAGCAGGCGTGGTGCGGCCGGCGCGCCCCCCAGGAACACATAGCGAAGCTTGCCGCCCATACGGCGGCGCACGGCGCGCCCCACCAGGGCATCGGTGAGCCGCGTCAGGAGCAGCTCGAGACCGCGCGCACGGCCCTCGTAGGCCGCAAGCCCCAGTGCCGAGGCGCGCGCCACGAGGCGCTGGCGACGCGGCGAGGCCTTGAGCTCCTCCTGCATCTTGCCGTAGGTGCGCTCGAAGATCTTGGGCACGCTCACGAGGATCGTGGGACGCGCGATCATCAGGTCCTCACCCAGCTCCGTGATGCCGCGCGAGAACACCGTCTCGGCGCCCATGGCGATCGCCACATATTCCCCGACCGTGCGCTCGAGCATATGCGACAGCGGCAGAAACGACAGGAAGCGGTGTGCCTCCACGGCCACCTCGGGGATGGCCGCGAGCAACGCCCCGACATTGGCGAGGATATTGCGGTGGGTCAGCATCACCCCTTTGGGTCGCCCAGTGGTCCCGGAGGTATAGACGATGGTCGCCAGATCGTCCGCACCGTGATCGGCCGGGGCCACCCGCCGGCCGTCGGCGGCCGCCAGCCAGTCGCGAAACGAGACCACGCCACGCGTCTCCTTGAAGCTCACGATGCCCTGGAGCCCGCAGTCTTGGATCTCGGCGGCCGGCGGGCGGTCCACGAACAACCAGCGTACCCCGGCATCCTTCAGGCAGTAGGCGATGTTTTCCGGGCGATCGTTGAAAAACAGGGGGACCACCACAAGACCCAGGGAGAGTGCCGCGAGATCGCAGAACACCCACTCGGGGGCATTGTAGGCACAGATCCCCACCCGATCCCCGCGACGCAGTCCGCTGGCCGCGAACGCCGCCCGCGCCCGCGCCACCTCGCGGCCGGCGGCGTGCCAATTCCACGTGCGCCAGCGGGCGCCATCGTAGCCGCGATAGGCGGGCTCGTCCCCGGTGGCGGCGATGCGGTTGGTTAACAGGTCGGCGAGCGTTGCCGGACCTCGCCCGTTCGCGACGCTCATGGATCCAGGGGGCGGCGCGCGAGCATGCCGGCCTGCAACCACGCCGGGTCGGGTGTAAAGCGCGGTCCATAACGCTCGGCGAGTTCCGTCAGGCGGCTCGTCACCTCGCCCGTTCCCAGGGCCTCGGCGTAGCCGAGCGGGCCGCCGCGGAACGGTGCGAACCCGGTTCCGTAGACAAGCCCGATATCGACCATATCGGGATCGGTGACGATGCCAAGGCGCAGGCAGCGCGCCGCCTCGTTGACAAGGCGCATGATGAGCCGTTCGGCGATGACCGGATCGGGGGGCGGCCGCGCCGGGGAAAAGCTGCGCGGTCGCGGGTAACGGTAAAAGCCCTGACCGGACTTCTTGCCAAGCGACCCGGCCTCGACCTTGCGCATCAACAGCTCGGGCACGGCGAGATCCAGGGGCGCGCTCAAGGTCTGCGCCACCGCAAGACAGATATCGAGCCCGACCGTATCAGCGAGCGCGATCGGGCCCATGGGCATGCCAAAATCGACGGCGGCCGCATCGATGTCGGCTGGCGCCACACCTTCTTCGGCGAGGGTTACGGCCTCCAACAGATAGGGCATCAGCGCGCGGTTGACGAGAAAGCCCGGCGAGCTCTTGACATCCACCGGCAGGCGATCGAGGGCCACCGCGAAACTGCGCATGGCGGCGAGCGCCCGGGCATCGCTGACCGCCCCGCCTATGACCTCGATCAGCGGCATCTTGGTCACGGGATTGAAGAAGTGCAGCCCCACCAGGCGCCCGGGGACCGAAAGCCCCACGGCGAGATCGTCGAGCGGGATACTGGATGTGTTGGTGGCTATGATGGTGCGCTCCGGCACCTGCGCCTCGACCTGCGCCAACAGGGCACGCTTGGCCTCGCGGTTTTCGATGATCGCCTCGATGACGAGATCGGCCCCCGGGAGCGCCCCGCCGCGCATGTCCGGCATCAGGCGGTCGCGCGCTGCCTCCGCGGCGCGACCCTTCAGGCGCTCGGCGAACAGCCCATGGGCCCTCTTGATCGCGCGCGCCAACACCTCCGGCGCGCGGTCCTGGAGGCTGACATGGAAACCCTTGAGTGCCGCCCACGCCGCGATGTCGGCACCCATCACCCCGGCCCCGACTACGTGGATGCGCCGAATGCCATGGGCCTGCGTGCGCGCGCGCCGCTTCAACTCCTCGGAGAGCTCGAACAAGTGCACGAGGTGCCGGCTCACGGGGGTCACGAGCAGTTCCGCGCACGACAGGGCCTCGGCCTCGAACGACGCCTGGCGGGTCCATAACGACACGATGCGGCACGGGGCGGGATAGTGGCGGCATTCGACCTTGGCCTTCAGGCGGCGCTGCAGAAACGCGCCGACATAAGGGCGCAGGAACGGGGCCGCCAGGAACCCCCGATACCAGGGCGGGCGCCCCTTGGGCGGCACATCGTGAAGCAGCGCGCGCGCCGCGGCGTCGAGGTGACGCTGGGGCGCGCATGTGTCCACCAGCCCGAGCTTGTGCGCCTTGCGCGCCGGCAGACCACGCCCACCGAGCATCAGGGACAAGGCCGGGAGCGGTCCGACCAGGGCCGGCAGCCGGATCGTGCCGCCAAAGCCGGGATGGATGCCGAGCTTGACCTCGGGCAGGGCGAGACTGGTGCGTTCATCGTCGCATGCCACCCGATAGCTGCAGGCAAGCGCGAGCTCGAGCCCGCCGCCCAGGCACGGACCGTGGATGACCGCGACCGACGGGTACGGGAGGCCGGCGAGGCGCGCGAGGACCATCTGTCCGGCGCGCGTGAGTTCGGCGGCGCGCGCGGCATCGAGGATGCGCCGGAACTCATGGACATCGGCGCCGGCGGCGAAGCCCTGGGGCTTGCCCGAGCGGATCACAAGCCCGCGCAAGGGGCGGGTCTCCAGGATCGCAAGCAGCTGATCGAGCTCGCCCAGGACCTCCCGCGACAAGACATTATGCCGCTTGTCCGGGACATCCAGGACGAGATCGGCGATGTCGTCGGCCTCCGACAGCGTCCAGCTGCTGGTCATGACGTGTCCCCTCCCCGTATGAGCATGGCCCCGCCCTGCCCCCCGCCTATGCAGAGCGTGGCGAGCCCCAACGCCCCCGGCGCATCCTTCAAGGAGCGCGCCAGATGCAAGATCAGCCGCGCCCCGGTGGCGCCCACCGGGTGCCCGATCGCCACCGCGCCCCCATGAGGGTTCAGGCGCGCGCCATCGATGGCCCCGGGGGCGGCCTCCAGGCCGAGCTCGTCCCGGGCGTAGGTGGGACTCGCCCACGCCGCCTGGCAGGCCAGGACCTGGGCGCTGAAGGCCTCGTTTAGCTCGACATGATGCAGATCACCGATGGCAAGCCTGTTGGCGGCGAGCAGCCGGGCGGTCGCATGCACCGGCCCAAGACCCATCTGCGCCGGATCGACCCCCGCCCAGGCATGATCGACGATCTCGCCCAATACCGGCAGGCGCCAGCGTTTGACGGCGGCGGTGCTCGCCAGCACCACGAGCGCCGCCCCGTCTGTGATCTGTGAGCTGTTGCCCGAGGTCACATCGCCGAATGGCCGGTCGAATACCGGGCGCAGGCGCGCGAGCTTCTCGAGATCCGTGTCGGTGCGCACCCCGTTGTCCTGACCATAGTAGTCGGCCTGCGATCCGTAGATGGGTTCGATCTCATCTTTGAAGAGCCCATCGGCCTGGGCGCGCGCCGCTCGCTGGTGGCTTTGCAGGGCATAGCTGTCCTGGGCCAGTCGCCCTATTCCGAAGCGGTGAGCCACGATCTCGGCGGTCTGCCCCATGGACAGGCCGACCACAGGGTCCCGCAGCCCGCGTAAAAGCGAGAAGACCGGCTTCAGGTGGCCGGGCCGAAGGCCGGCCAAAGACCGCAGCCGTTGCCCGGGGCCCTTGGCGCGATACAGACGCGCCAGCCATCGGCTCATGGCCATGTTCCACTGAATGGGCGCGCGGCTCATGGCCTCCGTGCCCCCGGCCAGCACCAGATGGGCGCGCCCGGCACTGATGCGATCGTAGGCGCTGGCCAGCGCCTGCAGACCCGAGGCGCAGTTGCGCTGCACGGTGTGCGCCGGGACCGCAAAACCGGTCCCGAGACGTAGGCCGACGATGCGCGCGATATTGGCCTCGTCGGGGGCGGCGATGACGCAACCCAATATGACCTCGTCCAGATCCTCGGCGGCGAACGGTTGGCGCGCCAGGAGCGCGCGGCCGGCCATGACCGCGAGATCGGCGGCACTGAAGGGCCCGGGCTCGTCACGGGCCTTCAGGAATGGCGTGCGCGCGCCGTCAATGATAAATACCCTGCCACTCATCTCGCCTCCTTGCCTCAGGCCTCCGGCCACAGCGCCAACAAGGCCTCGACCCACGCGCGGGCATCGCCGACACAACGCACCACCGGCCGGCCCCCATCACGCGCGGCAAAGATCGGCGCCTTGGGATCAGGGTTGATGGCGACGATCTGCGTATCGGCGGCGATGCCGACCAGATGCTGCGGCGCGCCCGATACCCCAAGCGCGAGCAGCAATCGCGGCGCGATATGGGTGCCGGTCTGCCCGATCTGGTGTTCAAACGGCAGGAGCCCGCTCTCCTGCACGACCTTGCGAGTCGCGCCGAACGCGACCTCGCACCCCATCATAGCCGATAGCCGCGATTTAAGCCTCATGAGCCCCCTCTGAAAGAACGCCCCGTCGGCCACCCCCCACCCGACGTCGATCACCACCTCGGCGCCGGCAAGCCCGGTGGCACAAGCCGCGCGCGCGACGCGCGCGAATCGCCCGGGACGCCCCTCCGGGACCGCCCAATCCTCGACGACACACGTCGTCGCGACCCCGGACTCGGTGCTCCCGATCCCGGACGCGGCCACCAGGACCGCGCGCCCCGGGCACCGCGTCCGCCACCGTCGCCCGGCGCACGCCCACACGAGATCATCGCCCTGGCGCGCCTCGACATCGATATAGAGGGGGCGCGCCAGGCGCGCGGCCAAGGCCCCGGCGAGACCGGCGTCCTCGGGCCCCAGGACGATATACGACGCGTCCGCCAGGCGCCGCGCCAAGACCTCCGCCAGGGATGCGTCGGCGCCGGTCGCGGACACCCGGAAGAGCGGTCCGGAAAGCCCCTCCGGGGGTGATTCCCCCGCGACCCGCGCCAGCCATACACCACCGGCGGGCTCACCGAAAGCGCGCGCCAGGCCCGCGCAGGCGCGGCCGCGCGCCCCGCCGCCGGCGACCGCCATGACCGTCGCCAGTCGCGCCGTCCCCGGCACGATCGGTCGCGCCGCGGACGGGGCGCCCCCGATACCCGCCAGCAGCCACTCCGCCAAGGCCTCGGGGGACTGTATGTCGCCGGGCGCCGCCGCCGGGACCGAGACCGCCGGGCAGGCCTCGGTGACGGCCCCGGCGAGACGCTCCACGAATGGCGGCGTCTTAAGCGCCTCCAGCCACTCCCCCACCGTGAACTCGTCGCTACGCCCAGTGGCGGGCAGGCGTCCGCAGGCGACTATGGGCCTGCGGTACGTTACATAAAGGCGCCGGCCCGCGCCGCGCAGGATCTCGTAACCCCGCGCCCCGGACCCGGCAAGCCCGATGACGCCGTCTACCAGCACGGTATTCAGGGCGCCGGCCAGGGCTGCCAGGAATACCGGTTGCGAGGGGCCGGCAAGGATCAGATCGGGGCGCAAGCCGGTTATGAGGGGGGCCAGGGCGGCGGGATCGACAAGCCCGCCGGTGATCACCGCCTGGACGCGCGCGCCGGCGGCGCGCAGCCGCTGCGCGAGATCCGGACACGGGGCGGCGGTTACGAGCACGGCGGTTACGCCGAGCGCGGCCTCGCCATCACAGGCGGCGAGGGCCTGATCGAGGACCGCCAGATCGTCGTCGTTCAGGCGCACGTCACGCGCATCGGGATGCCGCACATCCCGCACCAGGACCAGCAGATGCCCGCGCAGTCCCGAGGCCAGGATCGGCGTCGGGCGGACGGACTCGGCGGTGCGCCGGCCGGCAAGCGCCACCACCGCCTGTTCATAGGTGGACACCTCGGCGAACAGCGCATGGACGGCGCGCGCGCGGACACCCACCGCCTGCTCGCAGACCGCCTCGAGCGCCTCCAGGGCGGCGAGATGCCCGTGCGCCGCGCCGCGCGCGGCGAGCGCCAGGCGCCGCTCGACCTGCACGGCCCAGGCATAGAGCTCGGCGGCCCAATCGACCACCGGAAACCAGGAGATCTGGGCGTCACCGTCGTCACCCACCCGCGTCTTCAAATCGGTGAGCCGCGGGCGCAGGAAATCGCTGAACGACCGTAGCGCACGATCGAGCGCCGGACTACCGGTCGCCGCCATCGCATTGAAGCGCGCGAACAAGGCTGGAAGGTCCTTCAGGACCAGGAAGCGCTGGACCTCATTCGTGCCTTCGTAGATGTTGAGGATGCGTGCGTCGCGTCGCCATTTCTCGATGGGCTCGGACAGGGCCGCGGCCGACGGGCCACGCTCGATCTCGAGGGCGCGCAACACACGATGGAGCCCCTCCGAGGCCAGAAATTTGGACAGCGCCGCCTCGATGCGGAAGTCCCCATGGCACAAGTCGGCGCGGTCCATGAGACCGACCAGACGCGCACCCAGGGCGCGCAGGCGTTCATGCTCATAGCGGGCACGCGCCAGCGCCGGCGAGGCCGCATCGAGGCCACGCATATAATCCGTGATCAGCCGCTCGAGGAGGCCGCCCGCACCGACCACGAGCCCGCCGCGCCCCACGCTCAGGGTCTCCAGGGCATTCACCTGGCCATGACCCTCGAACCCTATGACACGGCTCGCGCACACACGTACCGATGACAACGCCATCTCGTTGGTGGGCGAGGCGCGCTGGCCGAGCTTGCGTTCATCGCGGCCGACGGCCAGCCCCTCGCAGCGGCGCTCGACCATGAATCCGGTCACGCCCCGGGCGGTCTGCGCATACAGACAATAGCGGTCGGCGAGCGAGCCGTTGCTGATCCACATCTTGCTGCCGGACAGCTCGAAGTACTCGTAGACCGGGCCGTCGGGGGTGTCTTGCGGGACGCCCCTGTCATCGTATTCGTAGACCTCTCCCGAGTCTTGCACCACCCGGCGGCGCGCACCCTTTCCGGCGGCATCCCAGATGCCATCATCGAGACGCGCCCACGCCCCGTCCGGCAGGCGGTAACGGACCTCGGGTGCGGTGAAATCGAGACGCCGCTCATCGAGCAGGACGCGCGGTCCGCGGGCGGTGACAAACTGCCAAAGGCCGGCCTCGCCCGGGCTCAACGCCGCGCGCCGGGCCTCGGCGCGGGTCGTAAGCGCCCCGGTATCGGAACCGGCGGAGGGCTCGGTCAGGGCGAACGCGCTGATCTGCCCGCGCGCCAGAAAGCGCAGAAAGCGTTCATGGGCGGCGATACGAACCGGCAGGCGCGCGCGCTCCTCGGCCAGTCGTGGGGCGAGTGCCGCCAGTCGTTCGTCAAAGACCCGGGCGTGCTCGGCCAGGGCATCCAGATCGCGCGTCCGGGCGGTGGCCACCAGGGCCTCGAACGCATCAAGCACGTCGCGCGCGAGGTATTTCAAGGCCGATCCGGGCTTCAGGAAGCGGTCCTTGATATGCGCGGCCATGGCCTCGAGGGTCTGGCGCAGCGCGCCTGGGCGCGGGCGCTCGGCGAGCGCGCGCAGGCGATGCGCGCGCTGGCGCAGATCGGCGAAGGACCCCACGGAAAGGCCGGCGAGCTCCGTGTCCAGGCGCGGGAGGTCCTTTTGCAGGGCCAGCAACACGGGCATGGTACCGATGCTGGTGCTGGCCATGACCAAAAGGCCTACCGACGGGTCGACACGCCCCATGAGCAGCCCGGCAAGCACCGCATATTCGGCCTTGCTCGCACCGAGCCCCCCGAGATCCCGGGGGATCACCGTGGCGAACGCGGGAAAGGCCTTGAGGCGCGCGATATCGGACTCCGGGACCGCATGCCGGTCATCGATGTAGCGGCCATAGGCACCGCCCGCGGGGTCGCGAAATCCGGCGCGCACGAGACGCAGGACCCGCGCGCGCATGCGCCGAAGCGCGGGGTCCGCCAGAAAGTCCTCGGGCACGAACGCCTCGTCTGCCGGCAACAGCCGTCCGAACAGAAAGCCCCCGCTCTGATAGCGAATCGGCGTGCTCGGTCGAGGGGCGATGGCAAGACGGCCGGAGATCACAGGCAGCGGCGCGAGGTCGGTATCGGCGCCCAGGCCGTGGCGCAGGAACAGCGCTTCCGCCTGATCGGCAGGTCCCGTCCACAGCGCCCGCTCCCAGCACGCCTGGGTCCCCGCGGGCCGGACCGCCGGCCATTGCGTCAACACCATGGCATCGCGATAGCGGCGGCTCAGGATGTCGTCCTCGGAATAGGCGATGCCCCCGAAGACCTGGCCCGCACACCAGGCCACGCCGTCCAGAGACACCCCGAAACGTTCCTGAAGGAGCGCCACGGCCATCCGCGGCTCGTGGTCGCAACGCGCGCGCAGGCGACCGGCGAGGGCCAGCGCGTAGGCAATGACCGCGAGCAGGCGCTTGACCGCGCCGAACTTGAACACCCCGTCCGATCCTTCGCGATCGCGGAACGTGCCGGCGAACTGGAGGCGTGCCCGGGCGTGGGCATCGGCGCGCGCGCCCAGGGCCTCGCCATAACCCTCCCAGAAGGCCGCGTAGTAGCGGACGAGGGTCGGGTCTACGGTCAGCATCTCCGCGCCCGCCGCCGGCACACGCACGCAGCGCGCGCTGTCGAGGCCGGTGGCGCGCAGGGCGCCGGTGGCGGCGAGCGGGCCCCGGCCGCCGAGGCAATCGGCGCCGACATCGGGGATCCATGCGGACAGGCCGTCGGCCTCCCGGGAAAGGCAGACGGTCAGACGCGCCAGCCGCCGCGCGCCGCGGGCCTCGGCCAGCAGGTGATGCAGGGCAACGAAACCAAGTCCGCTATCGTGTTCGGCAAGCGCGGCGATGACATCCTCGGGGGGCATGTTACGGCCATGCATGAGGCGCATGAGGTCCTGGCGGTCACAGGCGGTCCACCCCGCAGCGAGTCCGGCCAGGCGCGGAG
This sequence comes from Acidiferrobacter sp. SPIII_3, assembly GCF_003184265.1. Taxonomy (GTDB): domain Bacteria; phylum Pseudomonadota; class Gammaproteobacteria; order Acidiferrobacterales; family Acidiferrobacteraceae; genus Acidiferrobacter. The sequence continues at coordinate 3,332,530 of NZ_CP027663.1, forward strand.
ACGGGAAGACGGCCGCCGCCCGGTCGCGCAACACGCGCCGCGCGAAGGACGCGCATCCGTCGACCGCGGGGCGCCCCTCCCGAGGTCGTCGGCCGACGCCGGCCGCGATATCGCGCGCCCATCCCCCGGCACGCCCCGAGGGCGTGGTCCCGGCCAGGGCACCGGGCCCTTGATCGGGCAGGCCATGGACGCTGCCGTCAGGTCCCGTACGCTGTGCATCGGGGAGCTCGTAGATGAACCGATGAGTGCTCGTGCGCCGCCAATCGACCGCCGGGACCACCAATCGGCACGATTCGCACTTGATACAGTTTTCGAAGACCACCGACGCGCCGCCCGCCGGGCTGCCCGGCCCATAGACCCCGGCCGGGCATACGCGCTTCAAGCGCCGGGCGTCCGCCGGGGCGAGATCGCGAGGGACATGGATATGGCGCAGGTCGGGCCCTGGGCGGCCGAGCGGGGCCAGCCAGTCACTGGGGGAATCGGCAGGACTGCGATCCCACGAGAGGCATTCGCGGGCCAGGCGTTCATGGCGGTAAAAGGGCGCGCGCATGACCGCCGAGCGGCCGGCGGCGAGCACACGGGCGCCGTCGGCGGCAAAGCCCAGCGCCCCGGCGACGGACCGTCCGCCCGCGCGCGCGAGCATGCGCGCGGCGAGTCCCTGGACGCGTTGCGAAAACGCCGCGGCCAGACGGGTCTCGAGTCGCGGCAGGCCGCGACCGTAGAAATAACCGATGCCGCGGGCAAGCCCCGCGAGAACCGCGGGCGGCGCCGATAGCGGCGCGAACCGGCCCGCGCGCGCCACCAGAAAGGTGACGGCAAGCGGCGGACGGTCGGGCACGAAGGCCCGACGCGGCAGGGCGGCCGCGACCTTGAGGGTGGCGCGATCGCGCCTTAAGGAAAAGGCCGCGCGTGCGCACGCCCGCGACCACGACGCGGGATCCGCCGTGAGCGCGCCGACCAGCGCCGGGAGGTGTTCGAAGATCAGGGGGCTCGCATGCAGGGCCTCGGGCCAGGCGGCGGCAAGGCGTGCGTTGTCATAATCGGGACTCTGGCGCAACCGCCCGCCGTAGGCCTCGGCAAGGGCCGCCGCGGAATAATCACCGCGACCGCGCAAAGCCAGGACCGCGTCGGCGAACGCCGCCCCCGACATGGCTGCCGGACCCATGAAATTCGGGTAGGGGAATTCGAGCCCGAGCCCCAGGGACGCGCCCCCGATCGCCAATCCGTCATAGGCGCATACCGCCCCCTCGCGCAGGCCGCCTGCCCGAATGACCTTGGCCCCGTAGGCGATCTGCGTCGCCCCCTCGAGCAGGGCCGCGACCTCCGGCAGGGCCAGAAACCGGCGCATGAGCTGGGGGTGGTCGACCGGGCCGTGATCGGCAAGCGATGTCAGGGGAAACACGAGCCCAACCGACAACGTATCGCGATTCGTATACAAAAAGCCGCTCATGTCGAGCGCCACGGTACGGCCCTTGAACGAGCCGTTGCGCAGCAACCACTCCTGCGCGATGCCCTCGCCCGCGCCGACCCCGAAACGCGCCTCCAGGGTCGTGGAGGCGAGCGCAAACACGGCCTTGATGCCCTGCGCGTAGCGCACCGCCGGGCGCTCGAGACCCGCGCGCGCGAGCACGCCGGCGGCGTCACCCTCGGCAAGAAATACCACCGGCGCCTCGACCGGTCCGCGCGCGGTATCGACGCCCACCACCCGCCCGCGCGCAAACCGCAGCCCGGTGACGGTCGTGCGCGGTAGGAGCACGGCCCCATGCTCGATGGCGCGCGCCGCGAGGTAGCGGTCGAGCCTCGGACGCAACACCGTCCAGGCCTCGCCATAGTCGTTGCCGGCCACGGCCCGCGCCTCGAAGCCGGCGCATCCGTCGCCCCCATGGACGAACAGCGAGCGCGCCACGATGCGCCGCTCGCGGGGGGCACGCGCCCAGGCGTCCGCCCCCAGAACATCTTCGCGCACCAGGGTCTCGGCGTGATAGACACCGCCCGACCAGTTCTCCGCGCCGGCGAATTCCGCGCCTTCGAGCACCAGGGTCCGTACCCCGGCGCGCGCGAGCTTGAGGGCGGCACTGATGCCGGCCGGTCCCGCCCCCACGATCAATACCTCCGGCCCCTGGCCCATAGCGCCCTCCTGCCCTCAGTATAGACAGGCCTTATGGCCTCGTTAGGGCAATTTGGCAACGACCCGGGACAATCGGTGCGCCGGGCCGCTCGCGGCCGGCCACGCCCAGACCGTCGGGCGGATCGGGGATGGGGCGCGGCTTGTGTCGGATGGGGCGCGCGGACAATGGCGTTAGACTTGGAGGCGAGATTTTCCATGGAGGACGCCATGTCCGCGACCACGTCGCAAAAGACCCCAAATGGGGGCCAGAACCCGGTCATAGCGATCAATATGGCGCGGATCAGCAATCGCCCCGAGAATCACGAGATCATGCACAAAGTCGGGCCCAAGGTGTGCATCACCACCGCCACCCACCCCGGTTTCCTCGGCTTCGACCAACTGTTGCAGGTCGGCATCCATCCCATGGCCGGACGCTACGGTGGCGGCGCGCTCGACATGCGCGAGACCCTGAACCCGATCAGCATGTTTCAGTACACCGTGTGGAAGGACGCCAAGTCCCACGAGGAGATGCATTATCTCCAGTTCGATACCATCTATGAGCTTTGCAGTCATTGCCTGGCGATGGTCGTGGAAGGGCCATGGGAACCGGTGTATGAGATCGTGGCCTCCGACCTGCCGCCCTCGATCGGGCTCACCGATGTCCCGGCGCTCATGATGGCGCGCGCCGCCACCCAACAACCGGTGCCCAAGGTCGCGCTCCCCATGCGCACGATCGTGGTCGGCGACCACGGTGTGATGCATGGCCATGAGGCCGACTTCGAGCAAGGGGTGCGCGACACCATGGCCTGGCTCATGGGCCATGCCCCGGGCATGCTCGGGTGGATGCTCTTAAAACAGATCGGGGTATCGGCGATCGGGTCGTTTCAGCTCGACCCGGCGGGCATGACCAAGGCCACGCTCGGCGCCAACCCCCCGCGTTACGCGACCAATTATGGGGACAAGCCCCTCGACCACCCACCCATACCGGCGGCCACCCCCGCGCAATATTTCGTGCATATGGAGTGGGAGGCCCCGGAACTCGCCCACCAGGGTCTCGGTAAGGTCCTCGTCAACGTCGAGGCACGCCGCATTCACGATCACGGCGTACTCGCCCACATCAACCGTGGTCCCTACTACATGCTCTTCGCCTCCATGATGGAAGAGGGCACATGGCGGGATCACCTCGTTCGTTAGGAGGTCTGATATGACTTCGAGCAAGGCCCACGTCGTGGTGCTCGGCGGGAATTTCGCGGGGCTCGCCAGTGCCCAGAAGATCCGTGAGTACGCGGGGGATGCGGTCGACATCACCGTGATCGATCGCAACCCCTATCTGCTCTTCATCCCGAACATCCCCGCCGAGGTCTTCGAGGGGCGTGACCCGGCCGCGACCCTCAAGATGGACACCTCGCGCGCGCTCACCGACGCGCAGGCGACCTTTGTCCAAGGCGAGGTGCGCGCCATCAATCCCGACACCCGGACCATAGACTTCACCCCCAAGGAGCGCGAAGGCGCGCCGTCGGAGACCATGGGCTACGACTATCTGGTCGTGGCCTTCGGCTGCCGGCTCGCCTACGACAAGATCCCGGGCTTCGCGCCCTACGCGCATGCCGCCTCGGATACGTACTATGGCAACAAACTGAGAAAGGCGCTGTTTGGCGGCGACTACAAGGGCGGCCCGATCGCCATCGGCTCGGCGCGCTTCCATCAGGGCACGGCGGTCAAGGACTTGGTGCCCATGGCCGACGCCGCGTGCGAGGGCCCGCCGGTGGAAATCATGATGTCCATGGCCACCTGGCTCAAGAACCACGGCCTGGGCGGCCCCGACAAGATCACCGTCTTTACACCCGGGAAGATGATCGCCGAGGATGCCGGTGAGCAGGTCGTCAACTCGCTTCTCGGCATCGCGAGTCAGATGGGGTTCCACTACCGCAACAACGTCGGCGACATCGCCGAGGTCACGCGCGACGGGATCCGGTTCACGCAGGGCGACGCGCTCGACGCGGAACTGAAGATCCTGCTCCCCGACTGGGTCCCGCACCCGTTCATGAAGGGTCTGCCCATCTCCGATGAGGAGGGCTTCGTGGTCACCGACATGCTGATGCGCAACCCCAAGTATCCGGAAATCCTGGCGTGCGGCGACGCCGCGGCGGTCACCGTGCCAAAGTTGGGGGCCATAGGTCACCAAGAGAGCGAGATCGTCGGCAAGCAGATCGCCCACGATCTCGGGCGTCTGGGCGAGGCGGCGGCATCCGAGCCCTTGAAGCCGCTCGTCTACTGCATCGGCGACATGGGCGACAATCAGGCCTTCTACATCCGCTCCAACTCCTGGTATGGCGGCGACACACAGGTGCTGAAGATGGGGCGCGTCCCCTATCTCCTGAAGATGCAATACAAGGACCTGTTCTTCCGGACCCAGGGCAAGGTCCCGCCGTGGGGCCTGGACGCCGCGCAGTTCCTGGCCGAACGCCTGTTCGCGGCTTAAGTCATGAGCGGTCCCATACCCGAGGCCGACCCGAACAACGCGACCCGCGTCACAAGCCCCCCTGGGCTCAGCGCGCGGCAATGGCAGGCCTTGGCGCGGCTCGCCGATCGCTACGCGGCACTCGAGGAGGGTGCCGCAGGCCCCCTGGGCGAGGCCGCCGCCGGGGCCGCGCTGAAGGCCTCGGGGCTGTGGCGGGACCACGACGACCTGACGGGGCTTGCGGAGGTCCTGCTGAAGGCCGCCGAGGCCTTGCGCGCGGCAGGCCTCTGGGACGCCATCGCCGACGGTGCGGCGCCAATGCGCGAGGTCCTGCGACGCGCGCTTGAGCCCGAGACCATCAGTCACGTAGGCCCCCTGATCCTGGAACTGCGTGCCGAGCTGCGCGCCGTCCAGGGCCTTGCCGCGCGCCTCGACGCCTGGCAGGCACTGCTCGCCGGCCCCACCGGCGCGGCGCTGACCGCGAGCGTCACGCGCCTGCTCGAGGCCACGCGCGATATCGATGTGGCAGGCCTCGGACGCGACATCCTGCGACTTGTCGAGACGCTCTCCCAGACCGGGGCCGTCGGCTGGCTCGCCGATAACATCGCTTATCTCACCGACACCATCACGCGGCTTTCCTCCGCGGCCCCAGCGGCCCTCGAGGCCGCGGGCCCCCTCCTTGACCGCGCGCGCGACGACCTGCTGTTCGCCCACCGGCTTGCCGAGATGGGCCGAGGACTCAGTGACATCCTCGCCGGGCCCACGGGCACGGCCATCACCGCCATGCTTGCCGACCTCGGCCGTTGGGCCGGCGCCACCGACACCGCGGGGCTTGCCCGCGAGCTCACCGACCTGCTCGGCGCATGGCGTGACGCCGGCGTCTTTCCGGTGCTGCGCGAGGCCGGTGGCGCGCTTGCCGACCTCGCCGCGTCCTGGAACCGCTTGCAGAATGCAGGCGACGGCGGTGACGCGGCCGCGCACGCCCTGTTTGCGGACGCGGCGCGCGGCCTGGACGCCTGGCGCCGTTGGCGCGGCGAACAGGCCCCCGCGCCCGGGGGGCTGAAAGGCCTTTATCGCCTGCTGACAGATGCGCGCGTGCAAGATGGACTGTGTGAGGCCGCCACCTTGCTTCACGCCCTGCACGAGGGGCGTGCGCAAACGAGCCCACCGCCCCGGCCACGCGGTCGCGACGGCGCATAGCCTCCATGGGGGCCGCCTAACCCCCCGCGCCAGGTCCGCCCGCACGCCACGCCGGCCTCGAAGCTCCCTCCAAAGTCTCATGGACCGGTCCGCTCGTTTCCCGGATAGTAGGGATCGGGCAGGCCGCGCGGAAGGTTTCCGCGAACCCGGGAGGCCGTGTGTCGACAGCAGTGGAAGCCTTGGGCCGTCACGCCGATTCAGTGTCTTATCCCTTGCCGCGCGGGCCGCGCGTGAACCTCGGCTGCGGACCGGTCATGCCCAAGGGTTGGATCAACGTCGACGGCAGCCGCCGGGCATGGCTCGTGGCCCATGCCCGCGGACTCGATCGACTGCTCGTGCGCCTGGGATTATTGCGCGCCGCGCCGTTTCGGCCGGGCATCGTCCACCACGACCTGCGCAGGCCCCTGCCGTGGGCGCGCGATTCGGTGGCCGCCATCTACTCCGGCGAGGTCTGGGAACACTTCGAGTACGAGGACGCCCGGCGTCTGACCGAGGAATGCCACCGGGTCTTGATGAAAGGCGGCGTTCTGCGCCTGTGCGTCCCGGACGGGGTGGAATTCTGGGAGAACTATCTTGCCATCTTCCGGGAGGAGCAGGCGCGCGAGCCGCACACGCGCGATGTCGCGCGTGTGCGCCGTCATGTGCGCATGTACTTCGACGATATCTGCACCCGGCCGCCCGGACTCAAGTCCTTCGGACACTTTCACAAATGGCAGTATGACGAGGTCCAGCTCGTGGATCTCTTCATGCGCTGCGGATTCAAGGACGTGAGCCGCCAGACATTCGGTGTAAGCCGCATACCCGACATCGGCGTCCTGGAGCGATCGGATTTTCTGATCGTCGAGGGCGTGAAGCGCTGAACCCCGCCGAGCGGATGCCTCGTCAATGCCGCTTGGCGCGCTGCGCCGCGCTCTTCAAGGCCTCGGCATGGGCCTTGGGTCCGGCGTTGTTCAACAACGCCGGACAATCGACCTTGTGACCGGGCGCGGTATCGATCAACGGCAGGAGCGCCGCCGCCGGGGTCAGGAGCGCGCCTAGGGCGACCGCCGCGCCGGCGCGCTCTATGAGCGCCTTGCGCGACACGCTGAACACCGGCTTCTTGAAGGTCCCGCCGACGTGCAAGGGCCCCCGGGCGCTTATGATGGTGATGTGCTTGGGCTTCGTGAGCACCGTCAGATGGAGCGTCTGGCGGCGCATGTTGATCGTGCCCCGGCCGATAATGTTGGCCGATGGCGTGGCGATCAGGAAGGTGCGGGTCTTCGCGAGACCGTTGCGTGCCCCGAGACGGATCACCGCGCACGGAATGCGCTCCTGCTTCATCCCCGACAGCCAATCCAGCGCGGCGTTGCCGATGTGCAATTGCGCCAGCGCCACGTAGAGATTGTTCACCGAGCCGTTGGCGAGCGCCAGGCCCAGGTGGCCGGTAGCGTGCGCGGTCATGGCCGCGATCGAATTGCCGGGGGCCGACAGCTGCAGGCGCCCGCCGATCCGGCCGGTGCCCGCCGACTTGAATTTGACCTTCGGAAACAGGAGTCGCAAATGAATGCCGCGCGCGATCGCCTTCAATTGCGTGCGATAAATGGGCTGCGAGGCGTTCATCGTATAGTTGGCCGCGACCAGGCCATTGGCTACCCCGAAATTGAGCGGGGCGAGGCGGACCACCCCATGCTGCAAGATGAGATGCGCATACAGGTCCTGGATGCGCATATGCGAGGCATAGACGTGCTCGGCGCGATATACGACGTTGGCGTCGAGCTTCATGAGCTGGCTGCGTTTGTAGGGCTTCGCCGGAAGCACCTTGTTCGCGCCGCGGGCGTGCGGCACGACCTTGACGTGGCCATTCACCTTCTTCGGCTTGGCCTTCACAAAGCCCGCCAGATCCTTGAAGTTCAGGAAGCGCGATGTCAGATTGGCGCGCATGAACATCGGGTGGCCGGGGCGCACGCTGATCGTGCCTTCGAGGTCGCTCTTGCCCACGAGGCCACGAAAATGCGCCAGGTTCCAGGTGTGGCCGTGGCGGGTGAGCTGTCCCGAGATCTGGAAGGGCCCGGTCTGCGGCAGCGGGAGGCTGATCGCCTTATGGACACGACCGAGCCCCGCGCCCTTGAGCATCACATGGAGATCGACGTTTTTCAGGGCCATGGGGGCGATGAGGGTGCCATTGATGCGCGCCAGGAAACGGCCGATATGGATGGCGAGGCGTACCGGATAGGGGCTGCGATCGCTCTCCACCTTGGTCGGCGAGCCGAGCGCGCCCTTGAGGGTGAAGGGCGATCCCTTGTAACGGCCATGACCCGACAGCAGCAGGCGCGTGGAGGGCTTGACGCTCCGGATGCGTAAGACGAGATCGGTGGCGGCGGGCCCATCGTGCACCGTAATGCGCCCATGGGTGATCACCAGCCGGCCGATACGCGGTATGACAGGCGGCTTGGGGCGGGGCTTGCGCGGCTTTTGCTTCACGAATACCCAGTTGGCGCGCGTGGGGCCGGGCTTGTCGAGATGGATCACAGGGCGGCGCAGCACCAGCGAGGGCAGGAGCACATGGCCGTGGAGGAGCGGCAAGAGCGCGATGCGCACGCGCAGCTGGCGCATCGTCACCATGGCGCCCTTGGTCCACGGGGGATTGGCCACCGTGACGCGGTTCAAGGTGATACGCGGATCGAGCGACCAGTCTATGCCCACCGGGCCCTGGATGACGACGCGGCGGTGGAGCTTGGCACTGCCGTCTTGTTCGATCACATGCTTTACGAGCGCGGGCGCAAGGCCCATGGCGATCGCGATGACAATGATCAGGGACAGGGCCACGCCGGTCACGATTTTGGCCCATAACGGCAAGCGCTTGACGGTCATGGGTGCACGCCTCCTCGAAGGATACTAGCCGCCCGCACCCGCGCCCGGTATCCCCTGTTCGGCTGAATCCACGAATACCGCCGGCAGATCGACCACCTCTTCCAGCGCCTCGCCGGCGACCGACACCACCGCCAAGGCCTGGCGCCGGTGGAGGCGACGCACGAGCGCCGCGGACACCAGCGGTCGCGTGCGGCGCCGGCGGTCGGGCAGACGGCCCAGCACGCGCTCGAAAAATTGGATGGTGTGCCAGTCCTCGCTGCGCAGGCACAGCTTCTGGCGGAAGTTCTGGAGCAAGGTGTCGGCCAGGTCGCGGTCGCCCACGGCCGCGTAGAAGCTTGCGATCGACTGGGCGGATATGATGCCGACCGTACCGAAGGCCCGTCCCTTGTCCCAGAAGTTGAGATCGGAGAGCCCGTCTTTGTTGGCGCTCACGATCTCCTGGTACTCATCGCACAGAAACAGCACGGGACGCGACCGTTCGCCGGCCGGACGCCTTTGCATGTACTGGAAGAATCGCAGCTTGATGAAGGTGTAGACGACCTTGGCCCCCACACCCCAGACGGCAAGCGGCAGGTCCACGAGGATGAGCGCGCCCGACGCGAGCGCCTCGATCGCCAAGGCATCGGCGGGCGGACAGAAGGCGTCGACGAGATCGGGGTGGGTGAACGGCGTCAGCACCTGGGCCGCGCTCGCGAGCACGCCGGCCACCACCTTGGCGTCAAACCGTGTGAACACGCCTTCGTGATAGGACTGGTAGCTGCGCAGAAGCCGCAAGGCCTCGGCACCGAGGCCCGCGGCCTCGTCACGGAGGCGGCGATCGCAGTCGGCGCGCACATCGTCGCGAAAGAGATAGTCATAGAGGCCGGCGAGGCTGTAACGGTCGGGCAGAAACGAAAGCACGCCCAAGGCATTGCGACAAAGCTCGACGGCGGTCTCGGTCCAGAACGGGTCCCCGGGCGCGCCGTTCAAGAGCAGGGCGGATTTCAAGAAGCCGGCGGCGGCCTCGGGCGTGAGCCCGCGCAGGAGATTGAACGCCCGCCGGCCGGGACCGACGACCACAAGCTCGCGACCGGCGCGGCGCGCGAGACCGGCGGCGGCGACCCCGAAGTCCCCCTTGATGTCGAACACGAGCCCGCCCAGACCCTGCGCCAGGCACTGTAGCAGGACCGGCTGAATGACCGAGGTGGTCTTGCCCGAACCAATGCCGCCCAGCACCAGGAGGTTCTGGGCGAGATCATCGCCGGCCAGCACCAGGGACCGCCGCCCGCGACCGCGCCACCGGGCGCGGCGCCGCAAGAGCCCATCGCCGGCGCCGAGCCACAAACGGACATCGGCGGATACGGCCGGGGTCGGGTGCGAGGGCCGGCGGATACCCGGCAACAGGCGCAGGAGCCACGCAAGCGGCGCGGCACCCGCCAACGCCGTACTCACAATACCCGGGAATGGCCCCGCCCGCGCACGGGGGCGCGTGAGCCGCCGCCCGCGGCCCGTCCCACCCCAGGGCGCGGGCCACTCGATGTCACGCGTCGCCACTCTCGGGCGCGGCTCCTCGATGGCGGCCGCCAGACGCACCGCCTCATCCAGCAGGCCGCGCGCCTCGAGTTCCTCGCCTGCGTCCAGCAAGGCGCGCAGGCGCCGGCGGTCGGCGCGCGCACGCAGGGCGCGGATCCAATGAGGGCGATCGGGCGGCATCCGGGAATCTCCCGATAAAGGTTGAGCCTAACAAGTGCTATGGTCACCCGCCTATCGGGGATATGCCGGGAGGTCGGGGCATGATGCCCATCTTGTCCATACGCACGCGACGCCCCGGCGGGAAAGACGGCCTGGTGGCGCGCGCCGCCTATTGCGGGAGACGCCGACTGCGCGACTGGCGACGCGGCCGGGTCTTCGACTGCTCGCAGCGCCCCGGGCTTGCATGGTCGGAGCTGTCACTACCCGCGGCGCTGGCCGCCCATCCGGCGGATCCCGAGCGGCTCTGGAATACGATGGAAGGCCCGGACGCGCGCGGCGTCGGGGCGTGTGCTTACGAACTCGTCATGGGGCTCCCCCGAGGCCGGCCGCTGCCGGCGCACGCAGCCTTCGTGCGCCACTTTCTGGACGAGGCGTGCGTGGCGCGGGGACGGGCCGTGGACTGGCATATCCACTACGACAAATGCGCCAATCTCCATGCCCACGCCCTGGCAAGCCCCACGTGGCCGCCTGTTACGAGCGGCATGGTCCCGGCGCGCTCAGGGCACTGCGGGGAGCGCCTGGCGCTGCGCGCCCAGTGGCGTCGGCACTGCGCGCGGTGGGGGCTCACCCATGATACCGCGGCATCTCACCCCGTCGCCGTCTTGCCGGGGCGCGCGCAGGCGCTCGCGCGCCGGGGGGTCGCGACGCGCCAAGGGCAGCACCGCGCGGCCTTACAGGCGCTCGCCGCCCGCCCCGCGGGCCGCCGGTGGCAAGCGTGGTCCAGGCTACGATGGCGCCAGCGGATGCCTGCGGGGCGCGAGCGCATACCCTGGCAGCGGCAAGACCTCGCGCGCGACCGCTAGACGATGAAATAGCCGTGCCCATGCCGACCCGACGGGGGCCGCCTTTGGTCATGCCAACCCTCCGGCCTTGGCCGGGCGTATCGCGGACGCGGATGGCATAGGCTTATCCCTTTGCGCGATGCTGGAGGGTTATCTGCAATGAATGTCGTGAGGATCATCGGCATGCTGCTCGTCGTCCTGGGGATCCTGGGCGCGGCCTACGGCGGCTTTAGTTACACGCACAAGACCAAAGAGGCCCAACTCGGGCCGCTCGCCTTATCCGTGAAGCACAAACATCATGTCGATATTCCATTGTGGATGGGTGCCGGCGCCGTGGTCGTGGGCGGCGTGCTGCTGCTCGTGGCCGACGGCCCGCAGCAAGGGGGGCGCGCGGACGGGTGAGGCCGGCGTGTACGGATTTCGCGTCGCCCTGCGGCGGCGCTCCGATCTCTATCGTGCGCCAAGACATCGAGCCCCAGCAGGCCCGGCACTGAAACCCAAGGACGGCTACGCCGTCTCATAATTACGACCGAACGAAGCCCCATGGGACCCTTCCCCGCCGTGGACGGCGGGGCGTGTCGCGTGCCGGGCTACTCACGGCCGCGGCCTCCCGATGGCTTGCGGCCGGTGCGGGGCGCGAGCGCGCGGCCGCCAGAGCCGTTGTCTGGGTCAGGGCATGCGGTGCGTTGCGAAGAATGGCGATGATGGCCGAGGTGTCGACGATCATCGCGGGAATCCGGCCGCACCATAGGGCGGGTCGCCATGTTCCGCGGAGGCGCAAGGCCCTCTCAAGCGGGCGGCGCGTGGCCGGTGTCGCGCGCCTATGGGAACGGTCGACGGCGGCCCGCTCAGGTCGGACAGATCATCTGGCCCAACTCCTCGGTCAGACGGATGTTCTCGGTGTAGTCGACCGGGCAGTCGATGAGCGTCACGGTCGGCGTCTTGAGGGCCTTGCGCAACGTGGGCAGCAGGTCCTCGGCGCGCTCGATGCGATAACCATCGGCGCCGAAGGCCCGCGCGTATTGGACGAAGTCGGGGTTTGTGAAGCGCACGTTGCCGGTCCTCTGGTAATGCAGCTGCTGTTTCCACTCGATAAGGCCATAGCAGTTGTCATTCCAGATGAGCACCACGAATGCGGCCTTGAGACGCATGGCGGTCTCGATCTCCTGCGAGTTCATGAGAAATCCGGCATCCCCGGTCACTGCCACGACACGTCTCCCGGGGGCGGCCAGCGTGGCCGCCAAGGCCCCCGGCACGGCGATGCCCATGCTCGCGAAGCCGTTCGATATGATGCAGGTATTGGGGCGCTCGGCGTCGTAGAGGCGCGCCATCCAGAGTTTGTGGGCACCCACGTCGCACACCACGATGTCCTCGGGCCCCAGGGCCTCGCGCAGATCGCCGACCACGCGCTGGGGCTTGACCGGGAAGGTCGCGTCATGACGGAAACCGTTCAGTTCGCGCCGGATCAGCTCACGCAGATTCGCGAAGCGGTCCGGGGGGCGGCCCGTCACGCGATCGGCGATCGCCGGCAGGGTCACCGCATAGTCGCCGATGACGCCCGCGGTCACGATGTAGTGGGCGTCGACCTCGGCGGGGCGCAGATCGATGTGCACGATCTGACGATCGGCGGTCTTATGCCAGAGGATGGGCGGGTACTCGACGATATCGTAGCCGATGCAGATGATGACGTCGGCCCGATCGAAGCCGCAGGAGATGTAATCATGGGCCTGGAGTCCGACGGTGCCCAGACATAAGGGGTGGGACGCCGGGATCGCGCCCTTGGCCATGAAGGTCGTGGCGACCGGGACATTGAGCCGCTCGGCGAAACGCACGAGCGCATCGCAGCCGCGCCCTCGTATCACGCCGTTGCCGGCCATGATGATCGGAAAGTTGGCGGCGGCGATGACGCTCGCGGCCTCCGCGACCTGCGAGGCCGCCGGATAGGGCGCCGGGGCCGCCTGCACCTTGAGGGGGGAGCCCGCGGCGGCGCGCGCGGCCACGTTCTCCGGGAAGTCGATGAAGCAGGCCCCGGGCTTCTCGATCTGCGCGAGCTTGAAGGCCTTGCGCACCACCTCGGTCACGGTATCCGGTTCGAGCACCTGGACGGCGTACTTGGTGATCGGCGCGAACAGGTTCACGAGATTCAGGACCTGATGGGATTCCTTGTGCAGACGCAACGTCGAGGCCTGTCCGGCGATGGCCACGAGCGGGGCACGATCCATGTTGGCGTCGGCCACGCCGGTCACGAGATTGGTGGCACCCGGACCGAGCGTCGCCAGACAGACGCCGGCGCGATGGGTGAGCCGGCCATAGACGTCGGCCATGAACGCCGCGCCCTGCTCGTGGCGCGTGGTGACGAATCGTATGCGCGATTCGAGCAGGGCGTCCATGAGGCCCAGGTTCTCCTCGCCCGGGATCCCGAAGATGTACTCGACCCCTTCGTTTTCCAGTGCGCGGACGAACAGCTGAGCGGCGTTCACGCTCAGTGCCCCTGCCGGCGTCGCGCCTTGCGGACGAGGTAGTCGACCACGCGCAGCATCTGGCGTCGCCCGCCGGCGAGACTCGGGTTCGTGCGGTAACGCCCGTCGACGACAAAGGTCGGCACCGAGTGTATGTCCTCCTCGGTCTGCTGCTGGCGGGCCTTGCGGACCGCGAGGCCCACGGCAAAGGACCGGTAGACGGCCTTGAAATGCGCCGCGCTCACGTGGCTATGATGCGCCGCCCATGCGGAGATCGTGGCGGCATTGTCCAGGACCTCATGGTGGATATGGATGGCATTAAAGAATTTGTCGTGCAGGGCCGGCAAGAGACCAAGGTCCTTGAAGGTGAAGAAGGCGCGGGCCTGCGGGAGCCAGTAGGGGCTGATGGCCGCCGCCTGGCGCTCGAAAAGGATATCGGCCGGCTTGTGCGCGAGCCAGCGGTTCAAGACCGGCTGCAGATGAAAGCAATGCGGACAACCATACCAGAACACCTCCTGCACGAGGATCTTGGGGCCCGGGGGCACCGGTTGCGCGGGGCTTACACGCACGTACTCCATGCTTTCGACCACGTTCGCTTGGGCGGTGGATATCGCCAAAGGCAGGGCCAGACCCAGGACCAGGGCCAACTGTCTCCTCATTGCGCCATCTCCTCGATAATGGATGATACCGCACTCATTGTAGCCGTTTTTGTGTTCCCCCATGACAGCGGCTATCCTATGCGCAGGCAGCGCGGAGCACCGGGGAACGGGGTATGACAAGCAAGTCCAAGGTCGAATTGGCGGAGTTTCTGACGCACCAGTATCTGTGCGAGTCATTGACCATCAAGGAGGTCGAGACGCTGCTCGACTACACCGAGCTCGTGCAGTTTCGCAAGAATGAGACGATCGCCGACATCGGCGAGGTCGGCGAGGCCTTGTACTTCGTGGTCAAGGGCGAGGTGGCCCTCTATTACGACGACGGGGGGCAGGAAAACGAGGTCGGACGCATGACCGAGGGCGAACTCATGGGCGAGATGTCGTTCTTCGATCGCAAGCCGCGTTCGGCGCGCATGCGCGCGAAATCCGATGACACGCGCGTGCTGCTGCTCTCGCGCGCCAAGTACAAGCGCATACGGGTCGAGCACCCTTATATCGCGGTGAACCTCCTGGAGCATGCCGTGATCAGTCTCGACCACCTGTTCCGGCGCGTCAGTAACGACGTCGCCGGCTTCTCCCAGTACATCCACGGGGGCGGCATCAAGCGTTAGCCCCCCAGGGCCGCGAGCAGGCGGCCGTGGAGACCCGCGAACCCGCCATTGCTCATGACGAGGATATGGTCGCCGGGGCGCGCGTCGGCCGCGAGATCCGCGATCAGGGTCTCGTGGCTGCGGTAGACGCGCGCGCGGCCGCCGAGCCCGCCCAGCGCCGCCTCGACGTCCCAACCGATATCCGGCGGGGCAAAGACATAGGTCGCGTCGGCCAGGGCCAGCGACGGGCCGAGGGTCTCGCGATGCACCCCCTGGCGCATGGTATTCGAGCGCGGCTCCAGGACGGCGAGGACGCGGGCGGGCGCGACGCGCGCCTTCAGGGCCTCGAGCGTGGCGCGTATGGCGGTCGGGTGATGGGCGAAATCATCATAGACGGTAACGCCGCGTGCGCTTCCCGACACCTCGAGACGCCTCTTCACCCCGCGAAAGGTCGCGAGCGCCCGCAAGGCGGTATCCGCCGGAACCCCGGCGAAACGCGCCGCGCTCACCGCCGCCAGGGCATTGGCGACATTGTGGCGGCCGACCAGCGACCACTGCACGGTGCCGATCTCGCGCCCCCGCAGGCAGGCCGCAAAGGCGCTGCCGTCAGCGGCCAGCAACCGCGCCTCCCAGCCGTCAGCCCTCGAGAAATATTCGACCGGGGTCCAGACACCGGCCGCGATCACATCGTCAAGGGCGGGGTCGGCGCCGTTGGCGATGACCAGGCCGGTCCCGGGAACGATGCGCAGCAGGTGCTGGAATTGCCGGGAAATGGAGGCGAGATCCGGGTAGATGTCGGCATGATCGTACTCCAGGTTATTCAGGATCACGGCCCGCGGCCGATAATGGACAAATTTGGCGCGCTTGTCGAAAAACGCGGTGTCGTACTCGTCGGCCTCGACCACGAAGAAACGGGATGGGGTGAGCCGCGCCGACACCCCGAAGTCCTGCGGGACGCCGCCGATCAGAAATCCCGGATCGAGTCCGGCCTGTTCCAGGATCCAGACGACCAGACTCGTGACCGTGGTCTTGCCATGGGTCCCGGCCACGGCGATGACGAAGCGGTCGCGCAAGACCTGCTCGGCCAGCCACTGGGGGCCCGAGACGTAGGGGATGCCGGCATTCAAGACCTCCTCCACCGCCGGATTGCCGCGCGAGAGGGCGTTGCCGATGACCACCAGATCCGGGGCCGGCGTCGGCAGGGCGTCATAGCCCTCGGTGACGGCGATACCGCTCGCTCGCAACTGCTCGCTCATGGGGGGATAGACCCCGCGATCGGATCCGGTCACTTCAAGCCCCGAGGCCCGCGCCAACAGCGCCAAGCCCCCCATGAATGTCCCACCGATTCCGAGAATATGGATACGCATCAGCTCTTGGGTAAAGGAAAGAGGGTAATAAGAATCCAGCCGCTCACGAAGATCCCGGTCAAGGTCATGAGCGCGCTCAAGGGGAGCGGGAGCTCCAGGGCGTGCCAGAGGATCTTGGTGACGATGGCCGTGAACCACACCGCAAGGGCAATGGCCAGGACCTCGGAACCCAGGGCGCCGAAGCCGTGGCCGAGCGACAAGGGCCAGGTGACGAGATTGATGAGCACGTTGCTGCCGTAGACCGCGGTCATGGTCTGCCTGTAGCGCACCCACAACCGGCGGATGGCGATAAAGGCCGCCACCCACAGGCCCAGCAGGGAGGTCTGGGCGGCGGCAAAGCCAAGCCGCTGGATGTTATGCGAAAAACCGGTGTCGACCGCGTAGTTCGTCGCCAGCGCCAAGGCCGCGGCGAGCACCAGCAGGGCCCGCGAGGCCGGGAGATCCTGCGGGCGCCCCACCAAAAACCCGATGTCGAGAAATAGTTTGAGCAGCGCCCGCATCTAGGGGCACGCACGCGAGCGGGATACGGGCGAGGACGAAGACATAATGGCGGATGATAAACCGCTTCGCGGCTGGAACAAAACGCCGCATCCCTCTACACTGGCCGGCTCATGACCGAACTTCTGACAGACGGCGCGGCCCTCACCCCACTGGCCGCCGCGATCACCGCGTCTCCCTGGACGGGTCTCGACACCGAGTTCGTGCGCGAGCGCACCTACTACGCCAGGCTCTGCCTGATCCAGGTCGCGACCCCGGACACCATCGCGCTCGTCGACCCCCTGCCTCTCGACATCGCGCCCCTCGGTCAGGCGCTCGCGGGCCCGGGGATCAAGATCCTGCACGCCGGCCGACAGGATCTGGAGCTCTTTTTGCAGGAGACCGGCATCCTGCCGGCGCCGCTGTTCGACACCCAGATGGCGGCGGCGCTCGTGGGCTACGACGAGCAGATCGGTTATGCGAATCTCGTAGCCCAGCTACTCAAGGTGGATCTCGCCAAGGACGCCACACGCACCAACTGGGCGGCGCGCCCCCTGAGTGATCGCCAACTCGCCTATGCGCAAGACGACGTACGCCATCTCGAGGCCTTGCGCGCCGCACTGCTCGCGGAACTCGAGCGCCTGGGGCGCGGCGCGTGGCTCGTCGAGGACTGCGCGGCCTTGAACGACCCTGGACTCTATCGCTTCTCGCCCGAACAGCTGGTGCGCCGTTACCGTCAGGGCGCGAACCTGTCGACACCCGCCCAGGCCCTGTTCCAGGCACTGCTCCTGTGGCGCGAGGACGCGGCCCGTAAGGCCGATCTGCCGCGTGCGTGGGTGGTGGCGGACGCGGTCCTTCTGGATCTCGCCGCCCGGCCGCCGAAGGGCCGCGCGGACTTAGCCCAGCGGCGCGGGCTGGACGACCGCCAGATCCGACGCCTGGGCGATCACCTGTTAAGCGTAATCGAGGAGGCCCCGGACCGGCCGCTCCACCCCTGGCCCGCGGCGCGCCTCGATCCCGACGAGGAGCGCCTGTATCAGGCCCTGGCGGCCCTGATCGACGCGCGCGCCCAGGCCCTGGGTATCCAGGGCGGTGTCATCGGCTCACGCCGGACCCTGAAGGAGATTGCGCAAGGCGCCGCCCCCGGGAGCCTCGCCCGCGGCTGGCGCGCCGAGGTCCTCGGGACGGAGGGCGAGCGGCTGCTCGCCGAGATCGCGGAACGCCATGCCGACACTGCGTGACGCCGTGTTTCTGCTCGGTGCCCCGCGGGTGCGCGACCTCCCCCCGGATACCGGCGCGGAGGTGGCCTTCGCGGGCCGTTCGAACGCCGGCAAGTCGAGCGCCCTGAACGCCCTGACCGGACAAACAGGGCTTGCGCGCGTGAGCAAGACCCCGGGGCGCACGCAGCAGCTGAACGTCTTCGCGCTCTCGGGCGACCATCGCCTGATCGACCTCCCCGGCTACGGCTATGCCAAGGTTCCGCAGGCGTTGCGCCACACCTTCCTGGCGCTCACGACCGACTATCTCGAAAAGCGCCGGAGCCTGAAGGGCCTCGTACTGCTGGCCGACATCCGCCAAGGCCTAAAGAGCGAAGATCACACCCTCCTCCAAAGCCGCAATGACATCCCCATCCTGGTCCTGCTCTCCAAGGCCGACAAGATCAATCGCGGCGAGCGCCAACGCATCGTTCGCGAACTGGCGAAGGTCGCCCCCGAGACCGCCTACCTGCTAGCGTTTTCGACTCTCTCGCGAGAAGGTCTAGAGGAAACCCAGGAGACCGTTTTGGAATGGCTCGGACTGACGGCAGCCTAAGGCCCCGCCTGACCGGGCGCGCGAATCCGCGGCCGGCCCGGTCACCGGGATAGCCGCGGCATCGCGCTTGCCGCCCCCCATCGCTCACGGCAGAATGGGCGCACAGTCTCGGGCACCAGGCCTGCACGGCGAGAGACCGGCGTTGAGGGCGACGGAGGCCGATAACGATGATAGAGGCCCGCACCTGAATGAGGCGGGACCGGCGTCACGACCACCGAGCGCCCCGCCGAACGGACTCTGGCATCGTCCGGGGCCCCAAAACCAGACCTCGCGGGGATGGAGACCTCGAACGCCTCATGGACGGACCATAATCGGGAGGACTCGCGCGCACCCATCCGATGACCGATCCCGGGAAGGGCGTGTGGGCGCGAGGACCGTGATGGTGGAGCCGGTGGCGCCGCGGCCCTAAAATGGAACGGGCGAATCGATGCCGCCCGAACCCGCTCCGATGATCATCGTATGACGAGCCGGGCGCCCGCTCTCATGAGACCTGTTCAACCGCCGGCGACCGACGAGGGATGACCCGCTACATGACCGTCAAGAACAGGGTAGTCACGCTGGCCGGCGAGTACTCGGACAGACTGAAAAAGGCCATCGCCGAGCGCGTCGAGGATATGAAGTCCGATGACTTCTCGCACTACCTCATCTATCAGGTTCTCGGTGTTTCCGAAAAGGAAGGTCGGCTGATCGATCTTTATCAGAATAAGGGACGCTTCCTATACAAATACGCGGGCTCGTTCCTGGAAGAGGCGACGAAGATGTGTTTCGGCGAAAGGTTCCCGCAATCGGGACCGGCGCGGATTCCGAACACTCAGGGGCAACGGCCGAAAACGTTCGAGATCGACTGCCTGGTAGGCAAGGATGCGTTGGAAATCAAGTGGAAGGATGCGACAACAGATGGTGACCACATCACGAAGGAGCACAGCCGCATACGGGCGATCGTGGATGCCGGCTACCGGCCCATAAGGGTCATGTTTTACTATCCCAACAGGATGCAAGCCATACGCATTCAGGAGGCACTGGAAACCCTATATAATGGGGTCGGCGGACAGTACTATCATGGGGATGCGGCGTGGGGGTACGTGGCACAAAGGACCGGGATCGATTTGAAGCGGATCCTGCAGGGTATCTGCGGAAAATGAGACCGCACAGAAACGAGACTATGAGCGAACGTCCTGTTCTCAAACATGGAGACTGCCTGCCGCTCATGCGGGGGCTGGAAAGCGCGTCCGTCGACCTCGTGTATCTCGATCCGCCCTTTTTTACGAACAAAGTGCACCGCTTGAGCACCCGCGACAGGGCGATGACGTTCCGTTTCGACGATCTTTGGAACGGTTACGGGGAATATGCAGGTTTTCTTTTCGAAAGGCTGGGCGAGGCGCGTCGCCTTCTCCGGGACACGGGGTCGATTTTCTTGCATTGCGATCGCAATGCAAGCCACGTTCTAAGGGCGCTTCTCGATAAGGTGTTTGGGGAAGGGAATTTCCGCTCGGAAATCATATGGACTTTCAGGCGCTGGTCTAATGGGGTCCGAGGGCTTCTGCCTTCGCACCACACCATATTCTTCTACTCCAAGACGGGTTCTTTCAAGTTCAATCCCGCGTATGTCGAATACTCGGAATCGACTAATGTCGACCAGATTCTTCAGCGCCGCTGCCGTGATAAGTACGGTAAGACCGTGTATGAGCGCACGACGGATGGCGATCCGGTCACTTCGGGGCCCAAGAAGGGCGTTCCTCTGGGCGATGTGTGGGACATCCCGTTTCTGAATCCCAAGGCGAAGGAGCGATCGGGATATCCGACACAAAAACCGCTGATCTTGCTGGAAAGAATCATTTCCCTCGTGACCGACCCCGACGACCTTGTGCTCGACCCGTTTTGCGGGAGCGGAACGACACTCGTGGCCGCGCAGATGCTGGGGAGACGGTCGATGGGTTTTGACGTTTCCCCCGAGGCCGTGAAACTCGCAGCCGAACGTCTCGACAATCCCGTCAGGACAGAATCCGAGCTTCTACGTAAGGGCCGCTGCGCATATCGGAGCGCGGACGAGGAAGCGCTGTCCCTGCTGGTCGGACTCAACATCGTGCCGGTTCACAGAAACTCCGGAATCGATGCGCTTTTGGTGGAGCATTTCGATGGCAAGCCGGTGCCTGTCCGCGTACAGCGTCGCTGGGAATCGTTGAGTGATGCCGCACGAAGCCTGGACCAGGCCGCGCGGAAGAAGGGCGCGCGGAGGGCGTTTCTGGTGCGCACCGTGCTGGATAACGATATGTTTGTCGAAGGCATGGTTCCGGGCCTTGTCGCGGTGATCGATGCGCCATCACTTGGTATCGCCGGGGCGCTCTCCGGCGAGCCGGGGCCCCAAGGCCGTGGGCCGACCGGAAACTGGTTGCAAGGAGTGCTGGCGCCGATGCGCCGTGATCGCTAGCCGGGGCGTTGCGGGGCGCTAAGCCCGAACCCTCGTCGCGGGAATATCAATACTCCCGGAAGGGCATCAGCGGCGGGGGGCCGCGCCACACAACACGGACAAGGCCTTGCGAGTCACGCGTGATGATGGGGTTCGCGCCTGTATGGCGGCCCGCCTCGTGCCGCACCGCATCCGCGAAATCCGCGAAAGCGAATTCCTGGGCCGACTCCGAGACGAACCGATTGACCGGTATGAACGCCTCACGCAATCGCCGCGCGAATCTGGTGTGCGTTCTCGGGGCCTATGCGGCATGCACTTTCCGGCGTCATTGCACGTCTCCTGAACAGGGCGTCAAACCTCCGCAGTCCGGCGCCCGCGGCTTACGGACTCGCCCGGTTGGGTCTCGAAAGGTATCCCTTGCGTGATCAAGGGTTCGCGGACGGCCCTGCCTTGCGTGGCCTTATTGTCCCAGGACGATGCGGGGCAAACGCGTCTTTACGCGGCAGCAATTCTCAATGTGAAGCGACAGCGCCTGGATCACCCGGTGACGATGCAAGAATGCGTCTGTCTGGACGCGCCTGTGCCGGATGTTGGGCGCCTTCTCGTCATGCGGGACGCCACCCCGGTGACGATGCAAGAATGCGTCTGTCTGGACGCGCCTGTGCCGGATGTTGGGCGCCTTCTCGTCATGCGGGACGCCACTCGGTGCCCATGGTCAGCGCCACATTGAGAATTGCTGTTTACGCGGGCTTACGGGTGCGTATATGATGGCTCATAAAAAAACCCCGGGCACAAGGGAGAGGGCCCGGGGATAAACGAGACCCTGGGCCTAGCGGCCCAGGTTACCCGCTCAGGGAGGAGAAGCGGATAAAGGACATATCGTCCTGTACACATAGACCGTGGGCCCCACGAGAAGTTCAGTGGGCCTCGTCCCAGTTTTTTCCCACGCCGCATTCGGCGATGAGCGGTACTGAAAGGGCGGCGACCTGCTCCATGCGTGCCACCACCGCCTCCCTCAAGGCCGGGATCTCCCCTTCCGGGACCTCGAACACCAGTTCGTCATGGACCTGCATGATCATGCGTGCGCTAAGGCCGGTCTCGGCGAGGTAGGCGTCCACCGCCAGCATCGCCATCTTGATGAGATCGGCGGCCGTGCCTTGCAGGGGGGCGTTGATGGCGGTGCGCTCCGCGTATTGCCGCCGTCCGGCGTGGCTTGCCTTGATGTCCGGGATATAGAGCCGGCGGCCGAACAGGGTCTCCACATAACCTTGACGGCGGGCCGTGGCGCGCATGTCTTCCATATAGCGGTGGACCCCCGGATAGCGGCGAAAGTAGAGATCGCAGTAGGCCTGGGCGCGCGCCTGGTCGATGCGCAGCTGGCGGGCGAGGCCGAACGCCGACATTCCATACATGAGCCCGAAATTGATCGCCTTGGCCGCCCGCCGCTGGTCGTCTGTGACTGTATCCAGTGTCATGCCAAAGACCTCGGCGGCGGTCGCGCGATGCACATCCCGCCCCTCCTGAAAGGCGCGCACCAGGCCCGGGTCCTGTGACAGGTGGGCCATGAGGCGCAACTCGATCTGGGAATAATCGGCCGACAGGATGCGCTGGCCGGGGCCGGCCACGAAGGCCTGGCGGATGCGCCGGCCCTCCTCGGTACGTACCGGGATGTTCTGGAGGTTCGGGTCGCTCGAGGACAGGCGACCGGTGGCGGCCACGGCCTGGTGGTAGGTCGTATGGATGCGGCCGGTGCGCGGATCCACCATCGACGGAAGCTTGTCGGTGTAGGTGCTCTTCAGTTTGCCGACCGCGCGATAATCGAGGATGAGCTGCGGCAGGGGGTAGTCGAGGGCGAGCTCGGCGAGCACCTCCTCGGCCGTCGACGGCTGCCCCTTGGGGGTGCGTTTTTTGATCGGAAGCTTCAGTTCCGTAAAGAGAATATCCTGGATCTGGGAGGGCGAGTTGAGGTTGAAGACGCGCCCCGCGAGGTCATGCGCGCGGTTCTCGAGGGTGGCGAGCTTGATACCGAGCTCGGCGCTTTGCGCCCTCAACATGGCGGTATCGATGGGGACGCCCGTGGCCTCGACGCGCGCCAGCACCGGACTCAAAGGGCGCTCTATCGTTGCGTAGACATGTGACAGGCCGGGCTGCGCGGCAAGCCGCCCGAGCAGCTCTTCATGCAGGGCCAGCAGGGCGGAGACGGTGTCACCGGCGGCGGCCGCCCGCTCATCGGGTGGGACCACCGGGAGCCCTCGGCGCCCCCGACCTTCGCCGAGCAACGTCGTCCGGGTCGCGATCGGACGGCCCAGGTATTTCAGGGCCAAGGTGGCGAGGTCGTGGCTCGCGGCCCCACTGTCCAGGACATACGAGGCCAGCATGACGTCGTCCCATGACCCCGCAAAGCCGATGTTTTCTGGTATCAGAAACCGGAGTATGCGCTTACTGTCGTGGACTACGAGGGGGGGCGCGCCGCTCTCAAAGAGCGGGCGCACGGCGGCGAGCAAGGCCTCGAGCGCGGGGCCGTTTAAGAGGTCATCGGCCGCCGGGATCATCCACGCACCCTCGGCCGTTCCCACGACCACCGCCGCGATCCTTCCGTCGTCATCCCATAGATCGAGGGCTACCAGCGGGGCCGCGCGCCAGGCCTTGGCCTGGGCGTGGATGACCTCGGGGTCGGTCAGGGTCAACGCGGTGGTCGGGACGCCCCGCGCCTCACTGCCGAGCTCGGAAAGCCAGCCCTTGAACTCCAGTTCACCATACAATTGGCGGAGCGCATCCCGGTCCGGGGGCTGCGGCACGAGTTCGGTGAGCGTAAGCGGTAAGGGCACGTCGCAGCGGATGGTGACGAGTTCGCGCGCCAACCGCAACTGCGGCAGGCCCGCGCGCAAGGCCTCGCCCAATCGCCCGGGGATATCGTCCGCATGCGCCATGAGCGCATCGAGCGAGCCATAGGTCTCGAGCCAGCGCACCGCGGTCTTCGGGCCGGCGCCGGCCACGCCCGGGACGTTGTCGACCTTGTCGCCGACGATGGCGAGGTAATCGACGATGCCCTCGGGCGGCACGCCGAAGCGGGCGATCACTCCCTCGTGGTCGAGGGCCTGATCGGTCATGGTGTTGATCAGGGTTACATCCGCGCTCACGAGCTGCGCCATGTCCTTGTCGCCCGTGGAGATCACGACCTTCAGGCCTTGGGCGCGGCCGAGCGCGGCGAGCGTGCCGATCACATCGTCGGCCTCGACATCCGGCACCGCGAGCAGCGGGATACCCAAGGCCCTGATCAAGGCATGCAGCCGCGGGATCTGGACCGCGAGGTCGTCGGGCATCGTCGTGCGCGTCGCCTTGTAATCGGCGTAGAGGGCATCACGGAAGGTGCCCCCGGGGGCATCGAAGATCATGGCGACGAGCCGCGGCTTGTAATCCGCGCACAACTTGCGCAGCATGTTGGCTACGCCATAGATCGCGCCCGTCGGCTCACCGCGAGTATTGCGCAAATCGGGCATGGCGTGAAACGCCCGGTACAGATAGGATGAGCCGTCCACCAACAGCAAGAGTTGTCCAGGATTCCCGCTCGGTATCATGACTGCCCCAAAAGCACAAAAACCCCTGATCAAAAGAAAACCCACGGCCGTGCACGCCGGCGGACTGGCCCCCGAGGGCGCCCTATCGCGGGAGGCCTGGAAGATCTTCCAGATCATGGCGGAGTTCGTCGAGGGTTTCGAGGCCTTGGCGCAGATCCGGCCATCCGTGAGCATCTTCGGTTCGGCCCGTATCGCCCCCGACCACCCCTACTTCGCGCTCGCCGAGGACATCGCCCGCAAGTTATCGGATGCGGGTTTTAGCGTCGTGAGCGGTGGCGGCCCCGGCATCATGGAGGCCGCCAACAAGGGCGCCTATGCCGGCCCCTCGCCGAGTGTCGGCCTGAACATCCGCCTGCCTCATGAACAGGCCGGCAACGCCTACCAGGACATCCGCCTGACCTTCCAGCACTTCTTCGCGCGCAAGGTCATGTTCGTGAAGTATGCCACAGCCTATGTGGTCATGCCCGGCGGCTTCGGCACCCTGGATGAGATGATGGAGATCCTGACGCTCATCCAGACCGGCAAGAGCCGGCGTATCCCCATCATCCTCGTCCATACCCCATTCTGGACGGGCCTCGTGGAGTGGTTCCGCACGGCCTTGCTGCGCGACGGCGTGATCAGCGATACGGATCTGGACCTGTTCGTCATGCTCGACCGGCCGGAAGACGTCATCGACACCATATTCCGCTATTACGAATTGAGCGGCTTCGAGCCCTCCGAAGAGGAAAAGGAGATCCAGCTCAACCTCTGACGAGGGGGCCTGGTTTCGTATGTCGGTGTTCACGCGCATAGAAGAAGCGGAGCTCGCGGCCTTTCTGGCGGGTTATCCGGTAGGCACCCTCCGATCCTTTGCCGGGATCCAGAGCGGCATCGAGAACACCAATTATTTCGTGTCGACGACGGAGGGCGAGTACGTACTTACGCTCTTTGAGCGGGTAGACCCCGCCGACCTTCCGTTTTTCCTGAACCTGACCGCGTTTTTGGCCGAACACGCGATCCCCTGCGCCCATCCGGTGCGCGGCGCGGATGGCGAGTACGTGGGTGTGCTCCACGGCAAGAAAGCGGCGCTCGTCATGCGGCTCTACGGGCGATCGGTCATGACCCCCTCGATGGCGCAGTGTGCGGCCATAGGCGAGGCCCTGGCGCGCCTCCACGCGGCGGGCGCGGCATTCACCTTCGGTGGGGAACGTCCCAATCCACGGGGCCCGCGCTGGTGGCGGGCGGCGGCCGAGCGGCTGGCGGGCCACCTGGACGCGGAAGACGCCGACATCCTCGCCGAGGAGCTCCGTTTCCAGGCCCTCTACCGCTTCGCGGACCTGCCACGGGGGATCATCCATGCCGACCTCTTTCGGGACAACGCCCTGTTCGATGGCGACCGCCTTACCGGTGTCATCGATTTTTACTACGCGTGTACCGATACCTGGCTCTACGACCTGGCCATCACCGTGAACGACTGGGCCAGCGAGGACGATGGGCGGCTCGACTTTCGGCGGGCCGAGGCGCTGGTCGCGGCCTATCAGGGGGTGCGTCCATTGACCGGCATCGAGCGCGGGGCCTGGCCGGTGCTGCTGCGGGCCGCGGCCCTGCGCTTTTGGCTCTCGCGCCTGACCGATCTCCACTTCCCAAGGGCCGGCGAGCTGACGCACACTAAGGACCCGCTCGTCTTTCGGCGGATACTGACGGCGCGCCGGCGGGAGACGCCGCGCCTGCGCGGCCTCTGGCGCGGAGCGGGTTAGCGGCGCGGGCGCGATCTTCTCGGGAAGGGGGGTTGCCATGGACAAGGATCTGTCGCAGGCGGGACCGTGGATCACGGGCGCCTACGCCCTCACGACCGCCGATCTCATGTTATGGGCGGGCACGACCACAGCCTACCTCGCGGTCGCCGCGGTCGTCTCGGACCTGCCGCTCGCGGGCGGGGTGCTGCTGGTGCTGTTCACCCCGGTGATCGTCGCCGGGGTCCTGCGCGAGGCCGCGCGCCCGGGTACAACCGGCGACTACGCGCACCGCGCCCGCGACATCTTCGTGGGGATCCTGCGCGATCCCGAGCTTGCGTTACCGGTCATGAGCGTCGCCACGATCCTGTTGGGGGCCTGGGTCTTCTTGACGGTACTGGCGATGATCCTGGGCGTGGACGGGACCTCTCTCGGGGCGATGTTCGCGCATCGCGACCTGCTCGCCCGCGTCTTTACCGGGGTCCTGCTCGCCATCTTCTGGGGTCTGCGGGTGGCACTGATCATGACCGTGCTCTATGTGCTCGCGGCCACCGTGCTCGGCGCCGCGCGCCCCCTGGATGCCCTCGAGCAGACGCTCGTGCTGTGGCGCAAGCAGCCACTCGCCATCGCCGGCCTTGGGGTGGCGTTCGTGGTGCCGCTCATCCTCGCCTCCTATCTCGGGCCATGGATCCGTACCCTCGTGGCGCTCGTCACCTTCATACCGCTCACGCTCGCGGTCTATCTGAGCTACAAGTCGCTGCGCGCCGGGGGCTCCGGCTCATAAGGCGTCCTTCGCCCGTGGCGACGACGCGAACGCCTGCACCTGGTTGCCGCCGGCCCTTTGCGCCCCGTACAAGGCCTCGTGGGCGTTCGCCAAAAACCGCTCCAGGTCCTGGCCGCGCCCGAACTCGGCGATGCCGGCGCTCAGGCTGACCGCCGCCTTCTCGCCCTTGACGGTCAATGCGATACCGGCCACCGCCATGCGCAGCCGCTCGGCGACCAGCAGGGCCTGCGGGGTACGGGTCTGCGGCAAGACCACGAGAAACTCCCAGCCCTGATAGCGGCCGAGACGATCGGGCAGTCGCAGGGCCTCGCCCAAGGCGGCCGACACCGCCTCGAGTACCGGCGCCTCGGCCTCGGGCCCCAGGTGCTCCACGAGGGTCTGCGCGCCGTCGATGCCGAGACTTACGAGGGACAGGGGCGTACCGTAACGCTGGGACTGGGCCATGGCCTCGATAAGGCTGGAGGTGATGCCCCGCCGGTTCAAGGTCCGCGTGAGATCGTCGACCAGGCCCGTCGGGCCCCCCAGCGGGTCGGGGGCCGCCGCCGGGCGCTTGACGTTCATGATGCGCGACGCGAACGCATAGACGGCGACCGCAAGCCCCACGGCCTGCAGCAGGGCGAACACCGGCCACCATGTCGGCCAGGCGAGGCTCAAGGCGATGGCGACGACGCCCATCACCAGGGCCAGCGCACTGGTGACGATCACAAACGGCTTGCGTCGCAGCCCGCCTTGCTTGGTCAGGAAAAAAAACGGGTTCACGATCCATCCCGAGATCGAGGGTGTGTCAAGAACTATAGGCGTCCGCGAGACCGCTTTCCAATCCGCCCCTAAAGAATCGTCAGGCCGGCATAGGCCAGGACCAACCACTTTACACCGCAGGCCGCGAACTGCACCTGCACGCGCGCCTGCGCGCCGTGGCCCTCGCTGTCGATGATCACCCCCTCGCCAAAGGTCGCGTGCGCCACGCGGCCACCGATCGACGGCCCACCGGCCGGCGATACCGGGGACGGGGTGACCGCGGCCAGCCGCGGGCGGACATGATCGAGGAGGTGATCGGGGATCTCGGCCAGGAATCGCGACGGCGGTGAATAGCGGTCCTCGCCGTGCAGGCGCCGGGTCTCGGCATAGCTCAGGGTAAGCTCGCGCATGGCGCGCGTGATCCCGACGTAACAGAGCCGGCGCTCCTCCTCCAGGCGCGCCTCGTCATAAAGAGAGCGTTCATGCGGGAACAGCCCCTCCTCGAGGCCGGTCAGGAACACCACCGGGAACTCGAGACCCTTGGCGGCATGCAGGGTCATGAGTTGGACCGAGTCCTGCCCCTCCCCGGCCTGCCCCTCCCCGGCCTCGAGCGCGGCATGCGCCAGGAACTCCGGGACCGGTTGCCCTTCGTGCTCCTCGGCCATGAAAAATCGCGCCGCCGACACCAACTCTTCCAGGTTTTCGCCGCGCGCCTCGCCGCGCTCGCGACCCTCCTCGCGATAGAAATCGAGCAGGCCTGTCGCCTTGAGAATGGTCTCGATCAAGGTATCCAGGGGCGTGACCGCGGCGTCCGCCGACAGCCGCTCGATCAGGCCCACGAAACCGCGCACCGCCGCGGCCGCCCGGCCGCTCAGGCCGCCGTCCGTCACGAGCGCGACCGCCGCCGCCCATAAGGACATCCCGTCGCCCCGGGCCTTGGCGCGCAGGCCCTCGACGGTACGCGCCCCGATACCGCGCGTCGGCACGTTGACCACGCGCTCGAAGGCCGTGTCGTCATCGCGATTCAGGGCCAATCGCAGGTAGGCCAAGGCGTCCTTGACCTCGGCGCGGTCGAAGAACCGTAGTCCCCCGTAGACGCGATAGGGTATGCCGGCGCGCACGAGCAGCTCCTCGAACAGGCGCGACTGGGCGTTGGAACGATATAGGATGGCGACATCGCGCGGACGTCCGTCCTCGGAAAGCCGCCTGCGGATGCGCTCGATGACGAATTGTGCCTCGTCCACCCCGCTGTAGGCGGCATAAATGGCCACCGGGCGGCCCTCGCGCCCGGCGGTCCACAAGGTCTTGCCGAGGCGTTTGGCGTTGTGCGCGATCACGGCGTTGGCGGCCTCAAGGATACGCCCGGTGGAACGGTAGTTCTGTTCGAGCCGGATGGTGCGCGTACCCGGATGGTCGCGCTCGAAGCGCAGGATGTTCTCGACCTCGGCGCCGCGCCACCCGTAGATGGACTGGTCGTCGTCGCCCACCACGAACAGATGGCCGCCGGCGCCGAACAACCGCAACCATTCATACTGGACGAGGTTGGTGTCCTGGAATTCGTCGACCAGCGTGTGCCGGAAGCGCCGCTGGTAATGCTCGCGTACCGCCGGATGGCCGCGCATCACCTCGAGCGTGGCGAGCAGGAGCTCCGCGAAGTCGACGAGGCCCTGCTCGCGGCACAAGGTTTCGTAGGCCTGGTAGACCTGGAGCAGCGCGCGCTGCGTCGGATCGGCGAGCGCCTCCACCTTCCGCGCCCGTCGCCCGGCCTCCTTATGGCCATTGATGAACGCCTGGACCATGCGTGGCGGGTAGCGCGCCTCATCCAGCGCCTGGGCACGCATGAGACGCTTGACCAGGCGCTGCTGATCGTCGCTATCGATGATCTGAAACGCCTCGGGAAGACCGGCCTCCCGCCAGTGGGCGCGCAGGAAGCGGTGCGAGAGACCATGAAAGGTGCCGATCCACAGACCAGAGACACTCTGCCGCAAGAGCCCCTCTACGCGCCGGCGCATCTCCGAGGCGGCCTTATTGGTAAAGGTCACGGCGAGAAAGGAAAATGGCGATGCCCCCCGGTCCACGAGCCAGGCGATCCGGTGGGTGAGGACGCGCGTCTTGCCACTGCCCGCGCCCGCCAGGATGCGCATGGGGCCGGGGGCGGCCGTGACCGCCTCGCGCTGGGCCTCGTTGAGGCCGTCGACGAACGAAGATTCCATGGCGCGAGTGTAACCCGCGGGCCAGGCGCGGGAAACCGTGACAGGCGGGGTCTCGGCTTTGCGCATTGCAATGACCGCGCAAGTGGTGTCAACTAGCGGGGTTGCGTATTTTTGGGTATCTCATGGACGAAATCCGTGATTTCGATCTCCATGCCGCCTGGATCCGCCGGGCGCAAACCGACCTCCATGCCTTCCTGGAGGCCCTCGCCACGCGCCTCGAGGGCGCGCTCCCGGGGCGCGTCCAGGTGGAACGCAAGCGCGACGGCCTGCTGAGCGCAACCCGCCACGTAATCGCGATCACCATCCAGGTCGACGGCAGCCGCTACCTCCTGGATGCCCACGATCATGATGTCCGCGCAAGCCGTCAGCACGAGGTGCGCGGCGTGGTGCTGAAGACCGAATCCCTTCCGCTCGACCGCTGGCTGCAAGACCTGGAAGACGAGCTGCGGCGGCTGTCGGGGAGCCTGGAAGGTGCGCGCGGGATCCTGCAAGACTTTCTGACGTCATAGGAGGCATTATGGCCCGCTTCGGTCCACCCAGTGGTAGCGCCCAGGACGACGCGGGGTCACTTGCCCGGCAGACGGCCTGGAACGAGGCGCTCACGCGCGGCACGGTGCCAGCCTTCGTGAAGGAGCGGCTCGCCGAGACCATGACCGGCAAGCGGCCCTGGGTCAGCACCGCCTCGCCCGCGGGCCTATTGGCGCAGCGCTCCCACGGCATCCGCCCGCTCGGGCTCGTCTCCGGCAACTGCTGGTTCCAGTTCGGCTATTCCTGGACACGCGGTCATTACGAGGGCTGGCACACGGCGCTCGACCGCCTGCGCGTGGAGGCTGGGCTCATGGGCGCCAATGCGGTCGTGGACGTCACCCTGCGCGTGCGGCGCATGCCGGGCACCGAGAATGAAGGCCACATGGACTATGGCGTCATGGGCACGGCCGTGCGCCTGGACAGGCTGCGCGAGTCCACCAATCCGGCGCTCGCCACGGTCTCCGCCCTGGAGTTCGCGCGCCTGCTCGAATCCGGCATCGTGCCCGTCGGGCTTGCCATCGGCGCCCATTACGATTGGTTCGTGGCGAATGGCTATCAGACAGCGAACGCGGCCTCTTTCTGGAACCAGGAGATCGCCCCGCTTTCGAGTTTCCTGACACGCGTGCGCCGCCAGGCCCTGCAGGAGCTACGCGATGACGGCGTGCGCCTGGGCTCGGGCGTGCTTGCCCACACCCAGCATACCGAGCTCTACCGCGTGGAGCCCGACGAGAACAACCCCTACCCGCGCTTCCTCGCGCGCTATATCGCGCTCGGCACCGCCATCCTCCACGATAGCCGCACGCTACGCCCGTTCGGCGTGCGCCCGGTGACGAGCGTGCGCAACCCGCGGCTGCTGGCCGCCACCAACACCGTAAGGGAGGTCCTGTAACAATGAGCGATACAGTCCCCGATCTGCCGCAACATGCGCGCGAGCGCCTGGAGGGCCTGCGCGACACGAGCCGCCGGGGCGGCATCTTCACCTCCGACTTCTCGGTCAACGAATTTCTCATGGTGGGCGAGGCCGGCTTCGAGCCGCTCGGCCTGGTGGTGGGCTCGTGCATCTATCACACCGGCATCCAGTATGCCGGCTGGGCCAAGAATCAGGAGATGGCGGTGCTATCGCAGGCCATGTACGAGGCCCGGGAGCTGGCCATGACGCGCATGGAGCAGGAGGCGCAGTCGTTGTCGGCGGACGGCGTGGTGGGCGTGCGCCTGGAGGTCAAACGCATGGACTGGGACAAGGATATCCTCGAGTTCCTGGCCATCGGCACGGCCATCGCCCATAGCAAAGGCCACCCCGGCTTCAAGGGTCCGTCCGGCAAGCCCTTTACGTCCGACCTGTCGGGCCAGGATCTCTGGATGCTGCTGCAGTCCGGCTACCGGCCGCTCGCCCTGGTTATGGGCTCCTGCGTGTACCACGTCGCCCATCAAGGCATGTTCCAGTCGCTTGGCAATGTCGGCCGCAATGTCGAGATGCCGCTCTTCACCCAGGCCATGTACGATGCCCGCGAACTGGCCATGGAGCGTATGCAGCAAGAAGCCAAGGAGGCCGGCGCCGAAGGGGTGGTCGCAGTCCAGCTCCACGAGGGCTCGCACAACTGGCAGCCGCACGTGATCGAGTTCTTCGCCATCGGCACAGCGGTCAAGCCCATAGAAGATGCGGCCATCATCCCTGAACGACTGGTCCCGCAGATTGTCATACCAGTAAACGATTAGGCAGGGAGGTTTCCCCATGAGTCTTTTCAAGCGCGCGGCCGAGGTCATAGAGGCCAAGTTCAGCAAGATCATCAATGCCGCCGAGGACCCGAACGACACCCTCGACCTCTCCTACGAAAAGATGCTCGCCGGCCTCCAGGAGACCCGCCGCCATCTCGCCGATGTCGTCACCGAGCAAAAGGTCCTGGAGCAACAGATGGCGGCCGCGCAGGCCGAGATCACGCGCCACGACGGCGATGCCCGGCTTGCCCTGCAATCGAACCGCGAGGACTTGGCGCGCGCCGCGCTCACCCAAAAGCAGGCCGCGACCGTGAAGCTCGCGTCGCTCACCGAGGCCCACGACAACATCGCAGCGCAAGTCCAAAAACTCGTCGAATACGAGCACAAATTCCAGGACAAGATCGATACCTTCCGTACCCAGAAAGAGGTCCTGAAGAGCCAGTACGGCAGCGCCGAGGCCCAGGTGAAGGTCAACGAATCGCTGTCGGGCCTGAGCGATAAGCTGGGCGGCGTGGGCGAGAGCGTGCGCCGCGCCAAGGACAAGACCGAACAAATGCAGGCCCGCGCCCAGGCGGTCGACACGCTGGCCGATAGCGGGGTCCTGGATGACGGCGACGACCGCTCGCAGAGCGAACGCGAACTCGACAAACTGCGCTCGGGCGGTGCGGTGGACGCGGAACTCGAACGCCTCAAGGGCGAGGTGAAGAAATAACGCGCCTAAAGGTCCGGCAAGGCCCTGCCGCCCCGATCAAGGCGAAGACACCGGATCTTTCCGATCCCCGCACAACAGGACGGTGACCCCCGTCCAACCAGCCGTGGCTTGGACGCTCGACTTCGGCACCTTGGTGCCGATCGGTGGGGCGACCATCCCATTACCGCGTACTGGAAGAGGTCGCCCTTTGACCTTACCCAGCGGCAATCGTATGCTTTACGAGTTGCCTATCGATCGGGGCTTAGCATGACAGCGGTCACGGTCTCGGAAAAGTATCAGATCGTTGTTCCCGAGGCCCGGGCCGCGCTCGGCACCCGCCCCGGCCAGAGCCTGCGCGTTCTGGTCTATGAAGGACGCGTGGAGCTCCTCCCCGAGCGATATCCGCGAGATGCGCGGCTTCCTCGGGCCTCTTGAACCACCGTACCGAGGGATGAGGACCGGACGTGAATGTGGTGGATCCCTGCGGCTGGCTCGAATACTTTGCGGGCGGCGAGCAGGCCGAGTTTTTCGCGCCCGCCCTATGCGATACAAAACGGCGGGTCGTCCCGACGATATGCCTTCTTGAGGTCTTTGAGCGCGTCGCGCAGCAGCGCGATGTCGGTCAGGCACTGCCGGCCGTTTCGCTCATGCGGGCAGGGATAGTGGCGGAGCTCACCGCGGACCGGCGCTGGAGGCCGCGCCGGCTTGGCATTATGCACAAGCGGCCCCTGGCCGACGCGGTGGTCCTGGCCACCGCACGTTACCACGGGGCCGAAGCGTGGACACTGGATGCGGGTTTTGCGGGTCTGCCTGGCGTTCATTACCGGCAAAAGACCCGGGCTAAGCGCAGGCAAGGGCCCCGGGACGCGAGGCCGCGCAAGGCGGTACGCGAGCAACCCATGGAGGCCCTGAATGTCGGTATTCAGGACGCGGCATGCGGGATTTCCCATGGCAATCAACGCGCCGCAGACCGCCCAGCGGGGCTTAAGGGAACGCGCGGCATCCACAGGGAAGCATCTTCCGGGACCGCCGTTTCCGGCGGATGGGTCGATGCCTCCGATTCTCCTTGTTATTGGAAAAGGCTGCGGGCTTTGCTTTTTACCCGCCAGAATATGTTTGTCGTCGACAAAGGCCGGACAAGCAGGGGCGGACGGGGGGACGTAATGGCGCGATGTTAGTTTTATTAGAGGTGTGGGTCAACCAGGAACCGCGGAGGGGATCGGACACAGGCCTTTAGCATGTCGGAGGAGCCTGGCAGACCACAGGGCCACTCCTTTGAGGGCCGTGACAACCACATCATGCGTGTTCGTCGCCCATTGGCATGGCGTGGAGGTGGCGGCTGATTCGCATCACACAGAGGCAGTGATCCGGCCGTTGATTGTCGCCCCGCGGAGAGCCCGGCCTTTGCTGTGGACCCTTTCCGGTCTTCGGTCTTGGTCCGAGAGACGACGGTCAAGCTTTGCTATGATGGCGCCACTAGCTAGCGCCTTGGCGCTTCCTTCGGAGGATCAGGCGCTTCGCGCCGAGCCGTCGTCTAAGGAATGTGGGGGTGAGGACCGGAAACGAGGCTCGGCTAGCTGTTGGATCCCCCTCTATCGAGGGTACGGACTTATGAAAACCTATAGCGATGGCGTGCTCGCCACCATGCTGGCCGACCCCGAGTCGGACCGTGTGGAACGTAAGGAGTCCCTGAAAGGCGGGGCGCCACAGGCGGTGCGCGAGGCGGTGTGCGCCTTTGCCAACGATCTGGCGGGCCATGGCGAGCCAGGTGTCGTGTTCGTGGGCGTGGGAGACGACGGCACAGCGACTGGGCTTGAGATAAGCGACGAGCTGCTTCGCCAGCTCGCGGATATCAAATCCGACGGTAATATTGTGCCACCTCCGAGCCTGCTCGTGGAAAAACGATCGCTGGGAGGTCATGACGTGGCGGTCATTACGGTATGGCCTTGCCATACGCCCCCCGCGCGCTACAAGGGACGAATCCATGTCCGCTGGGGGCCGAGGCGCGGCTTGGCTAGCGCGCAGGACGAGCGCATCCTTAACGAGCGCCGCCGTTATCGCGACCTGCCATTTGACGCCCAGCCTCTACCGGAAGCGACCCTTGACGACCTCGATCTCCTGCGCTTCGAACAGGAGTACCTGCCGTCGGCGGTCGCCCCCGATGTGCTCGCCGCCAACGAGCGCAGCCGCGAGCAGCGCTTGGCTGCCACGAAAATGGTGGCGGACAAGGGGACCCGTCCTACGGTGCTGGGCATGCTCGTGATCGGGAAATCTCCGGCCGACTGGCTGCCAGGGGCCTATACGCAATTCTTGCGGATTGCGGGGCGCGATTTGACGGCAACCGTGGAAGATGAAGCCGCGATTTACGGCACGGTGGCGGATCAAATCCGGCGCCTGGAGGAAAAGCTCGAGACACATAACCGGCGCAGGGTACGATTCACGGATGTGGACCTCGAGTCACGAGCCGAGATTTATCCCGTGGACGCCTTGCGCCAGCTGACGCGCAACGCCTTCATGCATCGCAGTTACGAAGCGACAAACGCGCCTGTGCGCGTCTACTGGTTCGACGATCGTCTGGAGATCCACAACCCCGGAGGGCCCTTCGGGTGCGTGACCCCGGATAACTTCGGCCAGCCGGGAATCACGGACTATCGCAACCCCAATCTCGCCGAGGCGCTACGCGCCCTGGGTTTCGTGCAACGATTCGGCGCCGGCATTGCCATCGCTCGCAAGGCCTTGGGTGCCCGACTGCGCTTCGAGGTTCAATCAGGATTCGTAGCTGCCATCGTCCTTCAGGGGGACGGTCATGCATAGCATCGCGTTTTTCAATAACAAGGGTGGTGTCGGGAAGACATCGCTTGTCTATCATGCGGCCTGGATGTTCACCGAACTCGGCTACCGGGTATTGGCCGTCGATCTCGATCCGCAATCGAACCTCTCGATCATGGCCCTGGACGAGGAGCGCCTGGAGGCGCTGTGGCCCGAGGGGGATCATCCGCAAACCCTGTTCGGAGCGGTGAACCCGTTGTTTGGCGGAACGGGCGACATCGGGGCTGCGCATGTCGAGGCGCTGTCGGACAGCCTGGGGCTCTTGGTGGGCGATCTGGCCTTGTCGCGGATCGAGGATGACCTGTCGACCGAGTGGCCACGATGCGTATTGGGCCAGGAGCGCGCCTTTCGTGTAACCAGCGCATTCTGGCGCGTGATCAGGAAGGCGGCCGCCCAATACCAGGCGGGCGTCGTGCTGATCGATGTCGGGCCAAATCTCGGGGCGATCAACCGTGCCGCCCTGGTGGCATCAAGCCATGTGGTCATGCCCGTGGCGCCGGATCTTTTCTCTCTCCAGGGCCTGAAGAACCTCGGTCCCATCCTGCGTCAATGGCGAACCATGTGGGGGGAGGCGCGCGGCAAGGCCCCCACGGCCATAGGCGAAACGCCATCGGGCCGCATGATGCCCGCTGGCTATGTCTTGATGCAGCACGCCGAACGTTTAGGGCGTCCCACCAAGGCCTACGCCAAATGGCAAAATCGCCTGCCGATCGCCTATCGCGAGAGCGTGCTGGGCGAGCCCTTGCTCACACACGC
Organism: Acidiferrobacter sp. SPIII_3; assembly: GCF_003184265.1. GTDB lineage: Bacteria > Pseudomonadota > Gammaproteobacteria > Acidiferrobacterales > Acidiferrobacteraceae > Acidiferrobacter. Next base: position 3,368,974 of record NZ_CP027663.1, read on the forward strand.
GCCCGGGACCGACCCCAACCAGATTCAGCGCATAAAGCACTATCGCAGCCTGATGCCAATGGCCATGGAGGCGCGCAAGCCGATGTTCGCCTTAAAACCCGCCGATGGCGCCATAGGGGCGCACCAAGCAAGCGTTATGCAATGCCGCGAGGACTTCGAACGACTGGTCCGTGAGCTGGTGGCGCGCGTCGGAATCGACGACGGAACGTGATGGAATGGCGGCGTGGCCCGCGGATGGAGTCGAGACAGCAGGGCCTGTCCGAGGCGCGCCGTCGCGTTGCGGTGGCCGCGCGCGGTGTTTCGCTGGTCCACGGGTGTAGGAAGGATAGGCTGGTAACCGCGACCCCTGGGTGCTACTCACAGCCCTCGGGGAGCAAGAGAAAGGCGGCTCTGCGCGCTCCATCTTGCATCGCGGCCCTGATCCGTGGCCACTTTTCGCCCCTACTCCACCGTCACGGATTTGGCGAGGTTGCGGGGTTGATCGATGTCCGCACCCTTGGATACCGCCACATGGTAGGCGAGCAGCTGCAGGAGCACCGTGTAGACGATCGGGGCCAGGAGATCGTCGGTCGGGGGCACCGTGATGACGTGGGTCTGGGCGTCCTCGCGGATGCCGTTCTGGGCATCGGCGAATACGAACAGCTCCCCCCCGCGGGCACGGACCTCCTGCAGGTTCGATTGCAGCTTTTCCAGCAGCTCATTGTTCGGGGCCACCGCCACCACTGGCATGTCCGAGTCCACCAGCGCGAGCGGTCCGTGCTTCAATTCGCCGGCTGGATAGGCCTCGGCATGGATATAGGAGATCTCCTTCAACTTCAGGGCCCCCTCCATGGCCACCGGGTACTGGGTGCCACGGCCGAGGAACAGTGCGTGTTGCTTGTTGGCAAAAAACGGCACCCACGCCTGCACGGCCCCGTCCAAGCCGAGGACTTGCTCGATCCGGCCGGGGAGACTGCGCAGCAACTGCACGATGCGGGCCTCGCCCTCGGGCCCCAGCGCGCGCCGGCGGCCGAGCACCGCGACTAGCAGCAGCAGGGCCACGAGCTGGGTGGTGAAGGCCTTGGTCGAGGCCACCCCGATCTCGGGGCCCGCCTGGGTCATGAGCACGAGCTCCGAGCCGCGCACGAGCGAGCTCTCCGGGGCATTGCAGATGGCAAGCGTGCGCGCGAAGCCAAGCTCGCGCGCATAGGCAAGGGCCGCCAGGGTATCGGCGGTCTCACCGGACTGCGAGAGCGTCACAAACAGCGTATGAGGGGCGACACGCGGCTTGCGGTACCGAAACTCGCTTGCCACCTCGACCGTGCATGGCAGGCTCGCCAGGCCCTCGAGCCAATAGCGTCCGATAAGCCCCGCATGATAGCTCGTGCCGCAGGCCACGATCTGTACGGCCTCGATGTCCGCGAACAGGTCAGTGGCGGCATGACCGAAGGCCTGTTCATAGACGCGCTCCAGGCCGATACGATTTTCCAGGGTGTCGGCAATCGCGCGCGGCTGCTCGTGGATCTCTTTCAGCATGTAGTGGCGGTACTCGCCGCGCGCGACGGCGTCGGCCGACAACTCGCTCTGCTTTATCGGGCGCTCCACGCGCGCGCCTTGCGCATCGTAGATGGTGACGGCATCGCGGCTCAGATCGGCGATATCGCCCTCCTCGAGAAATATGAAGCGCTGCGTCACGGGCAAAAGAGCGGCGACGTCCGAGGCGATGAAGTGTTCGCCTATGCCGACACCGATGACAAGCGGACTGCCGCGCCGGGCGGCGACCAGGCGATCGGGCTCGCGGTTGCTGATGACGCCCAGGGCATAGGCCCCGCGCAGCGACGGCAGGGCCGCGCGCACGGCCGCGAGCAGATCGGAGGTCTCCTCGAGCCGCCGATAGATCTCGTGGACGATCACCTCGGTGTCGGTCTCGGAGGTGAACTCGTAACCGAGCTGCATCTGCGCGCGCCGCAAGGTCGCGTGGTTTTCGATGATGCCGTTATGGACGAGTGCCACGGTCTTGCGGCAGACGTGCGGGTGGGCGTTCTCGGTCGCCGGGCGTCCATGGGTGGCCCAGCGGGTATGCGCGATGCCGGTGGTCCCCTCCATATGGGCGTCCAGCCGTCCCTCCAGTTCGCGGACCTTGCCCACCGAGCGGGTGCGGGTCAGACAGTGCTCATGATCGATGACGGCGACGCCGGCCGAGTCATAGCCCCGGTACTCGAGGCGCTTCAGGCCCTCGATGAGGATGGGTACCACGTTGCGTTGCGCGACCGCGCCTACTATTCCACACATGGATCACTCCTTGTCGGGGCGCGCCTGTTTCTCCGGGCGCCGCCAACCGCTGACCGTTTTCTGGACCGCCCGACTGAGGGTAAGCTCACCGGCCGGCGCGTCTTTCGTGATCGTGGACCCCGCGCCTATGGTGGCATCGGCCCCGATCTCGACGGGTGCCACCAATTGCGTGTCGGACCCGATGAACGCGCGATCGCCAATGACCGTGCGATGCTTGCGCGCCCCGTCGTAATTACAGGTGATGACGCCCGCGCCGATATTGACGCCATGGCCGATCGCGGCGTCGCCGACGTAGCTCAGATGATTGATCTTGGTGTCCATGCCCACGCGCGCGGCCTTGACCTCCACGAAATTGCCGACGCGCGCGCGGCCGCCGAGTACGGTGCCGGGACGCAGGCGGGCGAAGGGGCCCACCACGCAGCCGGGGCCCACCTCCGCGCCATCGATGATCGTATGGGCCTCGATGCGCGCGCCCCGCGCGATGCGGCTGTTGCGTAGGACACAATGCGCCCCTATGCATACGTCATCCGCGAGCTCCACGCGGCCCTCGAAGACGCAGTTGACGTCGATCTGGACATCGCGCCCGGCAATCAGCATGCCGCGGATATCGAGGCGTCGCGGATCCATGAGCTGCACACCGGCCGCCATCAGTGCCGCCGCCTGCCGCTCCTGAAGGGCGCGCTCCAGGACGGCGAGATCGGCGCGGCTGTTGACCCCCTCAACCTCGGTCACGTGGCCGGGAGAGGCGGTAGCGACCGGCAGGCCGTCGGCGACGGCGAGCGCTATGACGTCTGTGAGGTAGAGCTCGCCCTGGGCGTTGGTGGTGGACAGGCGCGGGATCCATCGGCGCAGATGCGCGGCGGGGGCCGCCAACACACCGCTATTGACCTCGCGTAGGGCGCGTTGCGCACCATCGGCATCGCGCCACTCCACGATGCGCGCGACACGCCCCTGGTCGTCGCGCACAATGCGGCCGTACTGGTTTTCGTGGCGGGCCTCGAAGGTCAACAACGCGACCCCGGCCACGGCGCGCGCGCACAGGGTCTTCAGGGTGTCCGGGGTGATCAAGGGCACATCACCCAAGAGTACGAGCGTCAGGGCGTCCTCGGCAAGCCGCGGCAGCGCACAGCGCACCGCGTCCCCGGTACCGCCCGGCTCGGCCTGCAAGACCCAGTCCAGCGGCGTGTCCGGGAAGGCTGCGCGAACGCGCTCACCCCCGTGACCATAGACCACATGGATGGCGCGCGGCGCAAGCGCCGTGGCGGTATCGAGGACGTGCGCCAGCAAGGGGCGACCAGCGAGCGTGTGCAGGACCTTGGGCAAGGCCGACGCCATGCGCCGCCCCTGGCCTGCCGCCAGAATGATGATCTCGAGAGAAGGAACCGGGCCCTGCATAAGTTCGGTATTAGAGCGGCCCCAGGGGCTAAAGGCAATGCCCAAAGGGCCGATGGCCTAGTGCAGCGGCGGTGTGACTTGGCCGAGGCGCTGTTCCTCGGGGGTCGCATCACGGATCGCCTGCACGGTGACCGCGAAGCGTACCGTCTGACCGGCAAGCGGGTGATTGGCATCGACCGTGAGCTTACCGTCGGCAATCGTGGTCACCACGAAACGGACCGCCTCGCCCTGCTCGTTCTCGGCCTCGACCTCGGCCCCGACATGCTGGTACTCGGGGGGCACGTTGGCGATATCGTCCGTGAACGTGAGCGCCGGATCATGATCGCCAAAGCCCTCGGCGGGCGCAAGCTCGATGTCGACGGACCCACCGACCTCCAGGCCATCGAGGGCGTTTTCGATCTTCTCGAACAACCCCTCCCCCGACCCGTGGAGATAGGAGATCGGGACATCCGTGTGTTCGAAGATCTCGCCGCGCTCGTCCCGCAGCGTGTAGGTCAATGACACGACCTTGCCCTTGGTGACCGCCATGCGACCTCCTACCCGTGGAGATAGGAGATCGGGACATCCGTGTGTTCGAAGATCTCGCCGCGCTCGTCCCGCAGCGTGTAGGTCAATGACACGACCTTGCCCTTGGTGACCGCCATGCGACCTCCTACCGGATACGCTCCGGCGCCGAATAGGACGTTTGTGACCGATAGCGCCGCACCACCGACAGGCGCGCGGCGGCCTGCGCCAGCTCCGCCTGGGCATGCGCATAGTCGGTCTTGCCGGCCTGCTCCTCGGCGTGCCGCGCGGCGTCCTCGACTGCGCGCGCCGCCAGCGCCTCGTCGATATCCGCGGCGCGCTCGCCAGCATCGGCAAGCACCGTGACATGGCGCGGCTGGACCTCGACGAATCCGCCGCTCACATAGAAGGCCTGCTCCCCGCCATTCGCGTCCTGCACGCGCAGGGCACCGGCCCGAAGGATGGCCAGCAGCGGCGAATGGCCGGGCAGGAAACCCGCGTCACCATCGCGCAAGGGCGCGATGACGAGCGCCGCGTCCCCCGAGAACAGGGGGCCCTCGGCGTTGACGATGTCGATGCGAAAGTTGTCCATGACCGATCAGAGCCGCCGCGCCTTGGCGAGCGCTTCGTCTATCGTGCCCACCATATAAAAAGCCTGCTCGGGCAATTCATCGTACTCCCCTTCGGCGATCGCCTTGAAGCCGCGGATGGTCTCCTTCAGCGGCACATAGGTACCGGGCGTACCGGTAAAGACCTCAGCCACAAAGAATGGTTGCGAAAGGAAGCGCTGGATCTTACGCGCGCGCGTCACGATGAGCTTGTCATCCGCCGACAGCTCGTCCATGCCGAGAATGGCGATGATGTCCTGGAGCTCTTTGTAGCGCTGGAGAATCGCTTGGACCTTGCGCGCCGTGTCATAGTGATTCTCGCCTATGACCTGCGGATCGAGCTGGCGGCTCGTGGAATCGAGCGGGTCGACCGCCGGATAGATGCCGAGCTCGGCGACCTGCCGCGAGAGCACGACCGTGGCATCGAGATGCGCAAAGGTGGTCGCCGGCGACGGGTCGGTGAGGTCATCCGCCGGGACGTAGACCGCCTGGACGGATGTGATCGAGCCGGTCTTGGTCGAGGTAATGCGCTCCTGGAGGACACCCATCTCCTCGGCCAGGGTCGGCTGGTAGCCGACCGCCGAGGGCATGCGCCCGAGGAGCGCCGAGACCTCCGTGCCCGCCAGGGTGTAGCGGTAGATGTTGTCGATGAACAAAAGGACGTCACGCCCCTCGTCACGAAAGTGCTCGGCGATGGTAAGGCCGGTAAGCCCCACGCGCAGGCGGTTGCCCGGCGGTTCATTCATCTGGCCGTAGACGAGCGCAACCTTGTCGAGCACCCCGCCTTCCTTCATCTCATGATAGAAGTCGTTACCCTCGCGCGTGCGCTCGCCGACCCCGGCGAACACGGAATATCCGCTGTGCTCTATGGCGATGTTGCGGATGAGCTCCATCATGTTGACGGTCTTGCCGACGCCGGCGCCGCCAAAGAGCCCCACCTTGCCGCCCTTGGCGAACGGGCATATGAGATCGATCACCTTGATGCCGGTCTCCAGCACCTCGGTGCTCGCGGCCAACTCGTCGAAACGCGGCGGGGCGCGGTGGATGCCGCGCACGGTCTCGCTCGCCACCGGGCCCTGTTCGTCGATCGGGCGGCCGAGCACGTCCATGATCCGTCCGAGCGTGGCGGCGCCCACGGGCACCTCGATGGGACGACCGGTATTGACGCAGGACAAGCCGCGCTTCAGGCCATCGCTCGACCCCATGGCGATGGTACGCACGACGCCGTCGCCGAGCTGTTGCTGGACCTCGAGCACAAGATCGGTATCCGCCACCGTGAGGGCGTCGTAGACCTTCGGGATCGTCGCACGCTCGAACTCCACGTCGACCACCGCCCCTATCACCTGCACAATCTTTCCGGCTGACATCCTAACCCCCTAGACCGCCGACGCGCCGCTTACGATCTCCGCGATTTCCTGCGTGATCGCCGCCTGGCGCGCCTTGTTGTAGGCCAATTTCAGATCCCCGATCAAACGCCCGGCGTTGTCGGTCGCGGCGCGCATGGCGACCATGCGCGCCGCCTGTTCGCTCGCGAGATTCTCGATCACGACCCCGTGGACACGCGTCTCCACATAGCGCGTCAGGATGTCGGACAGGACATCCTGGGCCTCCGGTTCGTAGAGGTAGTCCCAGCGGTGCCGATCGACATCCGGTCCGGGCTCCGGCAGCGGCAGCAGGTCCTCGGTCACCGCCACCTGACTCATGGTGTTCTCGAAGCGACTGTAGACCAGCACGACGCGGTCAAGACGCTCCTCGCGGTAGGCGTCGACCAGAACCTTGACCACTCCTATGATCGATTGCAGGGTCGGGCGGTCCCCGAGCGGCGCGAGCTGGGCCGCCACGGGCGCCCGGAGTCTGCGAAAATACGCCGCGCCCTTGTTGCCCAACACCGCGACCTCACCCTGAATACCCGCCTCCTCCCACTCCTTCAGCTGGCCCACCGCGACGCGCAGGACATTGACGTTGAGTGCCCCGGCAAGACCACGATCGGAGGTCACAACCAGCAGGGCCGCGCGCCGTACCGGCCGCACGGCCAGGAGCGGATGGCGATACTCGGGGTGCGCGGCCCGGATATGGCGCATGATGGCCACCAGGCTCTCGGCATACGGGCGCGCCGCGCGCATGCGTTCCTGGGCCTTGCGCATCTTGGCCGCCGCCACCATCTGCATGGCGCGGGTGATCTTCTGCGTGCTCTGCACGCTGCGGATCTTGTTCCGGATCTCCTTTCCGCGCGCCATCAGTAGGCGCCTTGGGCCTTGAACTGCTGGATGAAGCCCGTGAGCGTGGCGATGACGTCCTCGTTATGGTCACCGGTATCATTGATGGCCTTCAGGGCCGCGCCATGCTCGGCGTGGGCCGCCGCCCGCAGCGCCGAATCAAACGGGATGACCTTCTCCACCGGCAGATCGTCGAGCACCCCGCTATTGGCGGCAAGCAGCGAGAGCGCCATGTCGGCCACCGACAGCGGCTGGTACTGGGCCTGCTTCATGAGCTCGGTGACCCGCCGCCCGCGATCGATCTGCTTGCGGGTCGCCGGGTCGAGGTCGGATGCGAATTGCGCGAACGCCGCGAGCTCGCGATATTGGGCAAGCGCCAGGCGCACTCCTCCCCCCAGCTTTCTCATGATCTTGGTCTGCGCCGCGCCGCCGACGCGCGAGACCGACAGACCGGCGTTGATGGCGGGACGAATGCCGGAATTGAACAGATCGGTCTCGAGGAAGATCTGGCCATCGGTGATCGAGATCACATTGGTCGGTACGAACGCCGAGACGTCGCCGGCCTGGGTCTCGATGATGGGCAGGGCGGTGAGCGAGCCGGTGCGCCCCTTGACCCCCGACTGACGCTCCACATACTCCTCGTTCACGCGCGCGGCGCGCTCGAGGAGCCGGGAGTGGAGATAAAAGACATCCCCCGGATAGGCCTCGCGTCCCGGTGGCCGGCGCAGGAGCAACGAGATCTGGCGGTAGGCCCAGGCCTGCTTGGTGAGGTCATCGTAGACGATGAGCGCATCCTGCCCCCGGTCACGGAAATACTCACCCATCGCGCAGCCCGTGTAGGGCGCGAGATACTGCATGGCCGCCGGATCGGCGGCGGTGGCCGCGACCACGATGGTGTGCCCCATGGCACCCATTTCCGTCAGGCGGTGCACGACGCCCGCGACACTCGAGGCCTTCTGGCCGATCGTGACGTAGACGCACATGACGCCGGTGCCCCGCTGCGCCAGGATGGCATCGACGGCAAGCGCGGTCTTGCCTGTCTGGCGGTCGCCGATGATGAGCTCGCGCTGACCGCGCCCTATCGGCACCATGGCGTCGATGGCCTTGATCCCGGTCTGCAGGGGCTGGGTCACCGATCGGCGCGCGACCACGCCGGGGGCGATTTTCTCCACCGGCGACGTCGCCTTGGCGGAGATCTCGCCGCGCGCGTCGAGCGGACGGCCGAGCGCGTCGACCACGCGTCCGAGGAGCTCGGGACCCACGGGCACCTCCAGGATGCGGCCCGTGCCCTTGACGACATCACCCTCGGTGAGGTGCTCATAGCCCCCCAGGATGACCGCGCCCACCGCGTCGCGCTCGAGATTGAGGGCGAGCCCGAAGGTGTTGCCGGGGAACTCGAGCATCTCCCCCTGCATGACATCGGCGAGACCATAGACGCGCGCGATACCGTCGCTCAGGCTCATGATCGTGCCGGTCAAGGCCGGGGCCGGAGGAGAGAGGTCTTCGATTCTCTGCTTGATGAGCTCCGAGATCTCGCTGGGTTTCAAGGCCATAGGAATTCCTCTAGAAAGGGCTTAACGCATGAGCAAGGGCTGCCAGGCGGCCGCGGATCGAGCCGTCGAGGACCATATCCCCATGCTGGACGATGACGCCGGCCAGGAGGCGGTCGTCGGTTTCCACGATCAGCTCCACGGTATGCCCGGTGCGCCGCGCGAGCGCCGCGCGTAACCGCTCGCGCTGGGGCTCGCTCAAGGGCTGGGCGGTGGTGACGGTGGCGTGCGTGCGGTTTTCGGCCTCGTCTTTCAAGGCGGCAAAGGTCTTCGCGATCCACGGCAGCGCCGCCAGGCGGTCATTTTGCAGCAACACGTCGATGAGGCGCGCCACGAGGGACCGGTCGGTTGCGTCAGGCGCCAGGGCGGCGGCCAGGCGCGCGCGCGGGATCTCGGGGTTCTCAGCCAGCGCCGCGATCGCCGGATCGGAGAGCGCCTGGGCGGCAGCCTCGAGGGATGCGAGCAGGGCGGCGCGGTCGCTCCCGGGCACCGCCATGAGCGCCCGGGCATAGGGGCGCGCAATCGCCGCCAGCTGATCGCGGATCACAGCTGCCCCGCCACTTCTTCGAGAAGCCGGTCATGCAGGCGGCGGTCTATCTCGCGCTCCACGATGCGCTCGGCCCCGGCCAGGGCCAGGCGCGCGACGTCGGCGCGCAGGCGCTCGCGCAGGCGGGTCATCTCGGCCTCGGCCTCGGCGCGCGAGAGGGCCATGGCGTGCTCGCCTTCGGCACGGGCGCGCTCGCGGGCCTCCTCGATGATCTCGCGCGAACGTCGCTCGGCATGGTCCAGGATCTCGGCGGCGCGCTCGCGCGCCACGGCCAGGATCTCGTCTTGCTGGCGTTGCGCCTCATCGAGCGCCTTGCGGCCCTGGTCGGCCGCCGCCAAACCGTCGGCGATGCGCTTCTGGCGACGCTCCATGACCGCCGTAAGCGGCCCCCAGAGGTAGCGCTTGACGAATAGGATGAGCACCGCGAAGGTGACCATCTGGACGATGAGGGTCACGGATATCGGCATGGTGTGGGCGTGTCCCTATCTGACCTTAATGGGCGACGTGCGTGATGGCGGCCACGGCCGCCCCCTCGAACGGGTTCACGAAGGTGAAGTACATGGCGAAGGCCGCGGCAATGAACGGAAACGACTCCATGAGGCCCGCGGTGATGAACATCTGGATGCGCAAGGTCGGCAACATCTCCGGCTGGCGGGCGATGCCCTCGATGTACTTGGAGCAGATGAGGCCCCAGCCGAGGGCCGAGCCCAGGGCGGCTCCCGCGAAGATGATGCCCACGGCGACGGCCGTGTAGGAAAAGACCATGCCAATAACCGACGCAAGCTGCGGATCAACCATAAAGCGACTCCTTGAATGTAAAGATGAAAGAAACCGGGCTCAGTGGGCATCGCCTTCCTGAGTCGCCGCCATCGCCAGATACATGATGGTGAGGACCATGAAGATAAACGCCTGCAATGTGATGATGAGCAAGTGAAAGATGGACCACAGTATGCCCGGGGCCCACGCCACCCACCACGGCAAAAGCGCGATGAGCAGAAACACGAGCTCGCCCGCGAACATGTTGCCGAACAGTCGCAAGCCGAGACTCAGGGGCTTGGCAATCTCATCGACAGTGGTCATCAGGATGTTGACCGGAAACAGATAGGGCCCGAACGGATGGACCAGGAAGGTCTTCAGGTAGCCCCAGAGGCCTTTATGTTTGATGTGGTAGTAGAGGGTCAGGAGAAAGACGCTCAGGGCAAGCCCCAGGGTCGTGTAAGGGTCGGCCGTCGGGGTCGAGCGGAAGTGGCGGATGCCAAAAAAGAAGTGCGCCAGATTCGGCAGCAACAGCACCGGCAGCAGGTCCATGGCATTCATGAGAAAGACCCAGAGAAACACCGTGAAGGCGAGCGCGCCCACCATCGGATCCTCGACGGGAAGGATGCCGCGAACTTGGTCATCGACGAACTCGAGGAGCGCCTCGAGGACATTTTGGATGCCATGAGGAACGCCCTCCTCCAGTCGTCGCCCGACGACCCAGCCGGTGCCGACGATGACGGCGCCCAGCACCCAGCCGATGAGAATGGTGTCGACGTGAAGGCTCCAGAACCCGCGACCGACGGTCAGGTTCCGTAAATGATCCTCCATGAAGCTGACGGCGTTGTGACTCATAACCCTGACGAAATCCCTGGAACCAGGAAAGCGGCCTGGCCCAAACCAAAGGCGATCAAAAACGGCAACGGAGAGACATGAAACACCCCGAGCCCCAAACCCAAAAAGGCGATTGCCAACACGAAACGCGCGACCGCGCCCCCGTATAACCACAGCTGGGCGCCCGCCGGACCGCCGGTCCCGTCGGCACGCGCGACACTGTAGGCCAGCAACAAGGCACCCAGCATCGCGACCGCGCCCCCGGCCAGCGCCGCGCCCAGGCGCGCGAGGGCGTCATGGCGCGGGGCGTCGAGCGCGGCCACGGCCGCCACCACGAAAGTCAGCGAAATTTGTGCCCAAAGCACGCGGCGCAATCCTTTGCGTAACACCCGTGCAGCATAGCTCATGATGATCCCGACCCGGTCGGCCTCGTTAGGGGCGCCCGCGGCGGCGCAGTATAAGTGTTCCTTATGCTAGGGTCAAACGGGGCCATGCGCGGGGCGCCCGGGATCGCTGTCGGACAGGCGCGGGTTTAGGGGGGGCCGAGCCGCGGCTTGGCCCATGCCGCAGCCTGCTGGCGCTCGGCCGGAGTCAGCCTCGCCGTGAGCTGCCGGGCGAGTTCAGCCGCGCGCCGCGACTTCGGGGCGGCACGCTCATACCAGGCCAGGGCATGGACGAGATGGTCCGGCTGCCCGACCCCATACTGATACAGCTCGCCTAACTTCAACTCGGCGTTGGGCGCCCCGCTACGGGCCGCGTGCCGCAGGCCCCGCAGGCCCGCGTGCGCCGTATGCCAACACAAGACCGCTAGGGTAAGGCCGGCGATGCCGGGAGTCCATCGTTTCACGCCCCCTCCTGTCTCACGAGAATCGGCCGAGCAGTCCCTCGAGCTCGTCCATACTATGATAGTCGATCGTGATGCGTCCCGCGCCGGCACGCCGCGCCTGAATGCGTACGCGCGCCCCCAGGGTTTCGGTGAGGCGGCGCTCCAGTGTCTCGACATCCGGATCGGGGGCCGCCTTCGGGGGTGTCGGACGGCCGTGGCGCTGCACGCGTCGCTCGGTCTCGCGGACGCTCAGACCCTGGGCTGCCACCTCGCGCGCCAGGGCCGCCTGGGCCCTCGCGTCGGCGATGCCGAGCAAGGCGCGGCCGTGCCCCATCTCGAGGCGGCCGGTCTCCAGCAGTTCGCGCACCTCCGGGGCGAGGCCCAGGAGGCGCAGGAGGTTGGTGACGGCGGCGCGCGATCGCCCGACATGAGCGGCGATCTCGTCGTGCGTGAGACCGAATTCTTCCTGGAGGCGCTTGAGACCGGCGGCCTCCTCAAGGGGGTTCAGGTCCTCGCGCTGGATGTTTTCGATCAGGGCGACGGCCATCGCCGCCTGGTCGGGTATGTCGCGCACGATCACCGGCACCTCGGCGAGGCCCGCGATCTGGGCGGCACGCCAGCGGCGCTCCCCGGCGATGATCTCGAAGCCGCCGGTCACCTCGCGCACCAGGATCGGTTGCACGATGCCCTGCGCGCGGATGGAATCGGCAAGCGCGTTCAAGGCCTCGGGCTCCATATGCGTACGCGGCTGGTAACGGCCACGCTGCAGGCGTTCGATCGGCAGGGTACGGATGGCGTCCGGCGACGCGGATAGGGTGTCGGGACGCTGGCCATCGCCGAACAGGGCGTCCAGGCCGCGTCCGAGCCGGGGGCGTTTCTCCTTCATGGGGGTGGGTCTCCTGCGGCAGGTGGGGATTCGCGCGCCAGTATCTCGGCGGCCAGGGCCAGGTAGGCCTGCGCCCCGCGCGACGAGCGATCATACTGGATCACCGGGACACCGTGGCTCGGGGCCTCGGCCAGGCGGACGTTGCGCGGTATGATGGTCTGAAAGAGCTGGTTGCCGAAATGGCGGGTCAATTGATCCGACACCTCGAGGGCCAGACCGTTGCGCGGGTCGAACATGGTGCGCAGCAGGCCTTCGATGGTCAGCGCCGGATTCAACTGGGCACGCACGCGTCGTATGGTGCCGAGCAGGGCCGTGAGCCCTTCGAGGGCGTAGTATTCGCACTGCATGGGGATCAGTACGGCGTCGGCGGCCACGAGGGCGTTGACGGTCAAAAGACTCAAGGCCGGGGGACAATCGATATAAATATAATCGTAGTCGCCCTGGAGGGGGGCGAGCGCCTGGCGCAGGCGCCGCTCGCGCTGCGGGGCCTGGGCGAGTTCGAGCTCCGCGCCCGACAAATCGGCATGCGCCGCCAGCATGTCATAGCCGCACGCCGTCGGGGCGATCGCGTGCCGGGCCTCGACCTCGCCGAGCAGGACATCATACAGACCGCGTTCCGTGCCCGCCGCACCGCTGCCCATGGTGGCATTGCCCTGCGGATCGAGATCGATGAGCAGGACGCGCCGGCCCTGCTCGGCAAGCGCCGCGGCCACGTTGATGCTGGTCGTGGTCTTGCCCACTCCGCCCTTTTGATTGGCGGTGGCGACGGTGCGCGTCATGGGTCGCGCACGAGCGCCACGAGGTGGCGCTTGGCGGCAAGCCCCGGCACCTGCAGGGCATGCACGGCCTGCACGGTAAAGGGCGGCGCCACGGACGCCAACTCCTCGGTCGGGAGCGCGCCCTTCATGGCGGCGATGATACCGCCGGGCGCGAGCAGGCGACCGGCGGCCAGCGCAATATCATCCAGGCTTGCGAACGCGCGCGCGGTGATTACGGCATAAGGCGCCTCGGGGACGTGGTCCTCCACCCGCCCATGGGCCAGAACGACCTGCGTAAGGGCCATGCGCGCGACCACCTCGGTCAGAAAATCCATGCGCTTGCGGGAGCGATCGAGCAGGACCACGGGGCGCTGCGGTTGCAGCACGGCGATGGGGATACCCGGCAGGCCCGCGCCGCTGCCTATGTCGAGCAGGCGGCCGGCCGGCAGGTGCGGCAGGATGGTGAGGCTGTCCAGGATGTGGCGCGCGACCATGTCCTCGGGGTCGCGGATGGCCGTCAGATTGAACACCCGGTTCCAGCGCGCCAGGGTCTCGAGATAGGACAGGAGGCGCGCTTGCGTGGGCGCGTCGGCCGTGAGCCCCAGCGCTTGCATGCCGACACGCAGGCGCTCTCGCGCCCGCCCCCACGGCTCCGCGCCCATGGCGCGCGCGCCGCCCATGTCAGGCCCGCACCCGCTTCAGGTGGACGAGCAACAGCGACACGGCAGCCGGCGTGACCCCGGGCAGGCGCGCCGCCTGACCGAGGGTCGCCGGCCTGTGACGCGCCAAGCGCTGGCGGACCTCGGTGGACAGGCCGCGTATCCCTTGATAATCCAGATCCTCCGGCAAAACCATTCCCTCGTGGTGGGCGCGGCGCGCGATCTCGTCGCCCTGGCGCGCGATATATCCCGCATACTTGACCGAGATCTCGAGCTGGCGCCCGGCCTTGGCGTCCGTGAGCGCCGCCTCGGAGGGCACTATCTCAATGATGTCGTTATAGCGTACGCCGGGGCGCTTGAGGAGGTCGAACAAGGAACTTTCGCGCGCCAGATCCTGGCCGAGGCACGCGGCCACCGCCGGATCGCCGGGACGCACGAACACCGAGCGCAAGCGCGCCTGCTCGCGGGACACGGCCTGCTCGCGGGCCCGGATCTCCCGATAACGGGCATCACCGATGAGCCCCAGGCGATGCGCGACCTCGGCCAGCCGTTCATCGGCATTGTCTTCGCGCAACAAGAGCCGGTGTTCGGCGCGGGAGGTGAACATGCGGTACGGTTCGGTCAGGCCCTGGGTGATGAGGTCGTCCACCAGCACCCCGAGATAGGCCTCGTGGCGCCCGGGCCACCAGGCGCCCTCGGCGCGCGCCGCGAGCGCGGCATTGATGCCCGCCAGGAGGCCCTGCGCGGCGGCCTCCTCATAGCCGGTCGTTCCATTGATCTGGCCGGCGAAGAACAGCCCCTCGACGGCGTGGGTCTCCAGTGAGGGCTTCAGGTCGCGCGGATCGAAGTAGTCGTATTCGATGGCGTAGCCGGGGCGGGTCAGTACCGCCTTGTGCAGACCGGGTATGGAGCGCACCAGGCGCCACTGGGCATCGAATGGCAGGCTGGTGGAAATGCCGTTGGGGTAGATCTCGGGGGTATCCAGACCCTCGGGCTCGAGAAAGATCTGATGCGAGACCTTGTCGGCGAAGCGCACGACCTTGTCCTCGAGGGATGGGCAGTAGCGCGGCCCGGCCCCTTCGATGGCCCCCGTGTAGAGCGGGGACCGGTCAAGGGCCGCGCGCACGATCGCATGGGTCTCTTCGGTCGTTTGAGTGATATGGCAGGCCACCTGAGGCGGCCGCGCCGGCTCGTCATAGGAGAAATAGGGGGCCGGTTCGTCGCCGGCCTGCGCCTCGAGGACCGAAAAATCGATGGTGCGGCCGTCGATGCGTGGAGGGGTGCCGGTCTTCAGGCGCCCCACCCGCAACGGCAGGGCGCGCAGGCGTTCGGCCAGCGCGCGCGCCGGGGGCTCGCCCGCGCGCCCCCCGGCGTGCCGGCTCTGGCCCACGTGGATGAGTCCGGCCAGGAACGTGCCGGTGGTCAGGACGACGGCGCGGGCACGCATGATGAGGCCCATCTGGGTGACGACCCCCACGACCGCGCGGCCCTCGACCACGAGGTCGTCGACCGCCTGCTGGAAGATGTGGAGGTTCGGCTGGTGCTCCAGGACGCGGCGCACGACGGCCTTGTAGAGGACCCGATCGGCCTGCACGCGCGTGGCGCGCACCGCCGGGCCCTTGCGTGCGTTCAGGGTACGGCACTGGATGGCGGCGGCGTCGGCGCAGTAACCCATGGCCCCGCCCAGGGCATCGATCTCGCGCACCAGATGCCCCTTGCCGATGCCACCGATCGCCGGGTTGCACGACATCTGGCCCAGGGTCTCGATGTTGTGCGTAAGCAACAAGGTCTTGCGCCCCATGCGCGCGGCAGCGAGCGCGGCCTCGGTACCGGCATGACCGCCACCCACCACAATGACCTCGTAATGTTCCTCGTGCTCCATGCCGCAGACCTCCCGCGAAGACGAGATGATAACATGAGCGCGGACCTGTCCTTGGGGGGCCGCGGCCATTCCGTTGCGGCCGGGCGGCCGGCGATGACCCCAAACGGGGCGCGCTCGCGGGGGCGACACCGGGTAGCGCCATGCGACATGGGGGACACCCTCAACCCGCCAAAGCGGGCGAGCTTTTGGTCCGTGCGACGCCCCCAAGCCGCTCAAGCGGGTGGGCCTCTAACCCCATGAACACGGTCCGTGGGCGTGTTCCGAAGAACCCGCAGAGGAACAACCCTGCGGCGCCTGATTCCCCGGTATCAGACAACATGGGCCCGTGTCTAGGCGACTACTCCGCCGATGCCCCGGACGGAGATATGCGCTATGTGGCCCACGATGCGTGATGCGTGCCGGAAACGGCATCACCTGCGTCGGGCGGCGGGCTGCATGTTCACCGCGCCTACGAATCCCCGTGGCCTTTAATAAAGACCGCGGCCGGTCGCGGCCTGCGCGGCCTCCGGGAGTGGTCCGGCCAACCGGGTCCGGACTATCGGCGAGATCGTTAAAGGCCTTCTCGGCCGCCTGCCGAGAGACGAAGGCCCGTGCGAAGCCCTTGGCCAGACCACAATGGCGCCGCCGCCAGGGCGTGTTTGGTCCCCGCCATCCGCTCCGGACCCTCGCCCTAGAGTTTCGCGTTCATGACAGCCGCGCGATGCCGTCTCGCAACATCCGGCCCTGGAAGCGCCCGCGCGGACCGTTGCGATATCCGGGTGCGCTCAGCGCTCCAAAGAACCGAAGACCAGGACGCGCCGTAGATCGCCGCGCGCAAGCACCGGAATCACGGGGAACAGTACCGCCCTCGCCCGCGAAGGCGCGCGATTCGCGGCGCTCATAATCGATCACCCGCTGGCGCGGCGTGCCGGCGATCATGTCGGGCGTGGGGTCGGGGTCGCTTCGAGTCTCCTCGCGGGCTGCTCCGCCCGGATACGGCGGATTGACGGCCCGTCGTCCGGCACGGCCCACGGCCCCCTGCCGGGTCGCCCAAGCCGCCCCTCAGTATATAAAGCGCTGCCAAAGCGGCACAAAGGCCATTTCCGGGGTGTTGCCGCCGCCTCCGAAGTTGGTGGCGTTGGACACCCCCGGGGCATATCGGATCTTCAGGTTGCCGTTGATGTCATTGGTGCTCGAGTTGTTGCCCAAGGTCGAGGTCGAGGTATTGTTGGTGTTGGCGGTGTCGATCATGCCGGTAATGGTCCCGGTCCCGCGGGCGGTCAGGGATTCGCCGGCCGCGACCACGCCGGTCAGGTCCGAGTTGCCCTCGAGGGTCACATCGCCCCCGGTGATGATGCCGCTTGTGGTGGCATCCGACCCGCAGCTTGCGGCGCTGCCGGTCGTGGCCCCATCACTCGTGCAGAGATAGCCCGTGACCGTGCCGCTCGGCTGGGTGGTGTCACTGGCCGCGGTCTCGGTCGTGGCATTGAGGGGGGGCACCGCCGTGGAGGCCGTCCCGGCGACATAGACCGTCCCGCCGCCGCTATAGGGGTAGTCGACACTGCCGCCGCTCAGCAGCACGGCGTTGGCCACCGGCCCCGTGCCCTCCCCGGGACTCGTGGCATTGGTCCCGTCCGGGCACACGTTCGTCGGGATGACCGCCTGGTTGCAGACATTGGGCATCTGCCCGTAGGCGACGATGTCGTTCAAGGTCTTGACGTCGACATTGCCGGTCGCGATCAGGGTGGCGTAGCCCGGTGTGCTCGACGTGCTCTTGCCGATCACGCCGCTCGCAACCGCGAGGTCGCCGTAGAAGAACAGGACCCCGGGATTCGGCGTCCCCTTGATCTCCCATGCGCCGTTGTTGTTCGACGGGGGCACGATGCAGCCAGTGCCGCCGGCCGCGCACAGGGCTGTCGAACTTGCCGGGAAGGAGGCGAAGGAGGTGGTGCCGGCCGGCGTGAGACCCGGGTCGTTGGCGAACGTCACCTGCGGGTTGCCATGGGCGTCCACCGACAGGATGGCATTGGCCTCGCCCGTCAGGTTGTAGGTGTTGATGGACGGCGACACGACACTCGAGGCGTCGATATTCTGGGTGCAGGTGGCGGTCGCGCCGCAGCTCTTGCCGGTACTGTCGGTGATGCTGCCGGTGGCCTGCGCCGCGCCACTCACGCTGGCACTGCCCTGGATGCCGAGATTGCCGACCACGGTCAGCGAACTGCTACCAGTGTTGATGGAAACGTTTCCGGTCAGGACCTGGCTGCCGTTTATGAGAAAGGCGTAATTGAGGGGCGTAAACGTGTAGATCGTGCCGGCATGGAGATAGGCGCGGATGGCCGCCGAGCCCGTCGCCGTCGTGCCGACCGCATCGACCTCGATCTCGCCATTGGTGGCAAAGGTGTTGTTGACCACCGTGGCGGTGTAGTACCCGCCATTGCCATTGGCGGGGGCATGATCGACGATTGGCAGGGGCATGATCGACGACGACCAACCCCGCCGGCACCAGGGTCGGGGTGAGATTGCCGGCCGAGCCGCTCGCGCACGTCGCGCTCGGCGAGCCACAAAAGAGCATGTTGAAGTATTCCGCGGAGGCGGTCAGGGCGTCCTCGGCGTAGCTTTGGGCCTGTGCGCGCGTACTGCTCGTGTCTTGTGACCGGCCACTCGCCTGCATGTGGCTGTAGGCGCCGTAGAGGCTGGCGGCAAGCGCCGCGCCCACGGCCAGGATCATGATGAGGGTGGATACGCCGCGTTGTGTTTTAAGGGATGTGCGCATGACGATGCCTCGCCGCTCAGGGCAGGTTGTGCAGACAGACGTTGACGGGTACCTGATCGGCCTGATGGGCGAAGAAGCCGCCCGTCAAGGTCTTGGGTATCGGCAATTGCAAGGTCACGAGTGGGTGCAACACCGGGTTGCCGACAATCTGCGACCCGCGCAGATCGCAGTCCTGGGCGTCGGTAACCGTGATGGGCGCAAGACCCGATGTCGCGACACTCGGCAAAACCGTCTCGATATCCCAGTTGGCGGCGGTATTCATGGCGGTGGCCGTGCAGGTCCCGCCCGGCACCTCCTCGTAATAGACAAGCCGCAGGTTACCGGCATTGCTGTTGGCGCTCTTTATGACCTGCAGACCGGCGCAGCCGGTGGGTGCACCCGCGGCCGGGATCGACCAGTCCCAAAAGAGCCCGTTGCCCTGAGCGCTGCTCTTCGGCGGTATGGCCACCGTGGTGTTGTTGCCGGGTCCCGAGCCCGTGACGAGCACCACATCGGTATTCAGTTGGGGGCTTGTGATCCCGTAACCGGCATTGGCGATGTTCATGACGTCGAAGTCGTAGTTCACCGCCTCGCTCAGGGTTTGCTGGCCCACCACCCCCTGATCGATCAATGAGCGCGAGACCGGCACATAGAGGATCATGGCGGCGAGCACGAGCAGCGCGCCGATCGCCATGGCAACCATGAGCTCGACCAGGGTAAGGCCCTTAGTGCGCGATAGTGACACTGCGAGAGACTCCGAATGTGGTCCAGTGGGCGACGGCGGTAAGCTCCGTTACGGGGACCTTCGCGGTGGGCACCGCCGCCGGCACGGGTACCTGCGCCACCGTGCAGCTGATGTCGATGGTGAACGCAAGACCCGCGTAAGTGGTCGCCGGTACGGTGTTGGTCGCGCCCGGGGCCGGGCAGAGCTGGCCGGGCGGGCGTCTATCGAGCAACGCGAGCGTGGTATTCAGGACATCCTGGCGCTGACTGTCAAAGACATTGTTGTCGACGGCATGGTGCAGCCCAAACCCGACGCCGATGGCGATCAAAAGAAAGATCACGAGCGAGACCAGGGTCTCAATGAGCGTAAAGCCCTTAGAAGACATAGCTGCTACTCGCCGCGGCGCCGCCCGTGACGCTCGCCTGGAAGGTCCATTGGCCATTGGTCGCTGCCGGCCAGTAGCAGGCGCCGGCCGACGCCGTGGCCGGCGTGGTGGCGCCGAGCAGCGGCTGGCCGAGCGGACTGAAGGCAAGACAAGTAAGCGCCGACTGATTGATGGTGAGATGGACATGGGCCGGCACCGCGCTCGCGCGCACCTGCACGGGTCCCGCCGAGGGCTTGGTATTGCCGGCGCAGCCGCCGTGACTCCCGGTACAGACATAGAGATACTGCTGGCCGCCTTGGGTGACAAGCTGCATGGACCAGTTGTGATAGGGGGTCGTGGACGCGGGCGGGCTTGTCAGGGCGCTGGCCATGGTCACCTGCAGGGCCGTGCGCACGCGCGCCTGGGCGACATGGACGTTGTCCGTTCCAAGCCACGACAGGAGGCCCAGGAAGCCCGCGCCGAGCAGGATGGCGATGATCGCAAGCACCACCACGAGCTCGACCAGGGTGAGGCCGCGGCTCGTGCGACCCCCGCTCATCGAGTGATCCGGATACCGGCCATGCATGTCACCACCCCACCACCGTCGTGCCATTGGGGAGCACCTCGCAACGGTCGTTCAGGCTGTCCAGATAGAAAACCTCGTTGGTGGGCAATCCCGAGGCCGCGGTCGGCGTGGCCGACAACGAGTAGCTTGGGCCGGAGGGGGCGGCGACGTTGCACACGCCCGTATCCGGGTTCTGGATGGCGTAAGTGAAGAGCGGGTTCGGGTTGTTGCCGGGGTTCCAACCCGGTATGGCGTTGGCGACCAGGGTCTGGCTGCTCGGGTAGGCATTGTTGTTCTGGTAATAGCGCTCCATGAGGGTGGACAACAAGACGAGGTTGCCCTCGGCCCGCCCGATCTTGGCGTCCTTGACGTAATGCGAATAGATGGGGACGGCGATCGCCGCGATGATGGCAAGGATGGCGATCACCACCATGATCTCGACGAGCGTCAGGCCCTGTTGCCGTGGGAACGGTCTCTCGTGTCGCATCCCTGCCACCATATGCCACCCACCCCTTACCGCGTCCTGGAATGCGCGTCCCCTCGGATGGCGCCCGGCGGGGGCCGCGAGACGTCCCGCGACGCGAGCGGGCTCATCCAGGAGTTGATTATAGACCAGGCGGCCAGAACCACAGGTCATGATCAGGTTCGCGGATGAACGGTCGCCGCCTGGTGACCAAAGGACTGAGGGCCGCGGGGTGGAGTGCGTAGGCAGGTGCGGACAGAACCCCTATACTTGGGGTCGTGGACACCCCGATATCCCACCACACCAGCCTCGCGCTCGCGCAGGCCGCGCTCGAAACGATCTTGGTCGGCAAGACCGAGTCGGTACGGCTGGCCCTATGTTGCGCGCTCGCCGGCGGCCACCTGCTGCTGGAGGACGTGCCCGGGGTCGGCAAGACGACGCTGGCCTACGGCCTGCAGGCGGTCCTGGGGCTTGCCTTCAAGCGCCTGCAGTTCACCGCCGACCTGTTGCCGGCCGATGTCATCGGGGTCTCGATATTCGACCCCGAGGCGCGCGGCTTTAGCTTTCACAAGGGGCCGATCTTTACCCAGCTGTTGCTCGCAGACGAGATCAACCGCGCCACCCCCAAGACCCAAAGTGCGCTGCTCGAGGCGTTGGCCGAGGGGCAGGTCACGGTCGATGGCGTGCCGCACCGTCTGCCGCAACCGTTTTTCGTGGTCGCCACCCAGAACCCTCACCACCAGGTCGGCACCTTTCCCCTGCCCGAGTCGCAAATGGACCGCTTTCTGATGCGCCTGACGCTGGGCTATCCGGACCGCGCCGCGGAACGTGAGATCCTGACCGGCGGCGACCGCCAGGCCATGGCCCGCCAGCAGGCGCCGCTGCTCGCCGCCGCCGATCTTGTGGCGTTGCGCGCCCAGGTGCGCGCGGTACGCTGTTCAGAGGCGTTGCTCGACTACATCCAGGACCTGTTGGCGGCGAGCCGCGCGCGGCCCGATTGGGGTGGCGGCTTCTCGCCGCGCGCCGGGCTCGCGCTACGAGACGCCGCGCGCGCCCACGCGGTCCTCGAGGAGCGGGGCTACGTGCTACCCGAGGATGCCCAGGCGGTGGCGGTCGCGGTCCTGGCCCACAGGCTCCCGGCCGGCGACCCCGAGCGCGAGGTGCGCCGGCTGCTCGAGACCGTGGCCGTGCCATGAGCCGGCCGGCCCAGACACTCGGGCGGCGCTCCATCTATCTGTTGCCGACGCGCGAGGGTCTGTGGTTCGGCGCGACCGTCTTCGTCCTGCTGCTCGCGGCCGTGAACTATGGCAACGGGCTTGCCTATGCCGTCACCTTTCTGCTGGCGGCCTTCGCCACCCTGTCGTCGGCGCAGGGGCAGCGCAACCTCCTTGGGCTCGTGGTCCATGAGGGCCTGCCGCGCCCGGCATTCGCCGGTTCCGCGGTCGGATTCCGGGTGATCCTGGCAAACCCCACCGATACCCCGCGGCTCGGGGTCACCATTACCGGGCACCCGGGACCGCCGATCATCGTGGATCTCGCCCCCCGCGAGCAGCGCGGCATCGAAATCCCCTGGCCCACCACGCAGCGAGGGGCGGTGCCGGCACCCATGTTGCGCATCAGCAGCCGCTATCCGTTCGGTCTGCTGCGTGTGTTCTCGCGACGGATCGCGCTCGAGGATATGGCGATCGTCTATCCCCGGCCGGCGCTGTTCGCACCCCTGCCCCCGGGATACGCGAGCGACGATCACGACATCGATGCCGCGATCCATCACGGAGGCGGGGGCGGTGACTTCGCGGGATTCGCCGACTACCGGCCTGGCGAGAACCCGCGGCACATCCACTGGAGGGCCATGGCGGCCGGCAAAGGCTTGCTGGTAAAGCGCTTTGCCGGCCTTGCCGAGCGCGAGATCTGGCTTACCCTGGACGCCTCCCTAGACCCCGAGGAGGGCCTTCAGCGCCTATGCCGGCAGAGCCTGGATGCCGAGAAGGGCGGTTACCGCTATGGGCTCGCCCTGGATCTGGCGCGAACCCCTCCGGGGGCCGGGGCCGCGCACCTCGAGCGCTGTCTTAAGTCCCTGGCCCTGTATGACGGCACGCGCCGCTGAGCCCGCGGTTTTTACACCCCCGCCGCTCATCGCCGGGCTGATGGTGCTCGCCTGTCTGCCGCTGCTCGCGCATTTGCCGTGGTGGACGGTAGCGACCGCCCTGCTGTTCACCGGCTGGCGCTACGCGCGTGACCGCTACGTCGCACGCCCGCCACGAGTCCTGCTCTGGCTCCTGGTAGCGGCCGTCACCCTGCTCGTGTACGCGCACTTTCATACCCTCTTCGGCGAGCATCCGGGCTTGAGTTTCTTGATCATGCTGCTTGGCCTGAAATGCCTGGAGTCCGACTCGCCCCGCGATGCGGTGGTATTGGTGCTTATGTGCTATGTCACCCTGCTCGGCGACCTCCTGTTCCGGCCTTCCATGGCCATGGGCGCCTTCGCTCTACTGTTCTTGACCGCATCGTTCGTGGCCCTGTCGGTCATCGCCCAGCCCCGGGGGCTTGGCATGCGCCAACGCCTCCGTCAGAGCACAGTGATCATGCTGCAGGCCATTCCCCTGGCGGCACTTGCCTATGTCGTGTTCCCGCGCATCGCCGGGGGACTTTGGCACAGCGCGCCGCGGCCCGTCGGACAGACCGGGCTTACGCCCGACCTCCGGCCCGGGTCCTTGAGCGCGCTGTTATCCTCGCGCGCGGTGGCCATGCGCGTGATCTTCCACGGGCCCCGCCCGGCCCGCGACCGGCGCTACTTCCGCGCCTATGTCCTGACGGTGACCAACGGACGGGTCTGGCGGCCCGGCCGGCTGCGCGCCGTCGGCCGCACGCAAGGGGGCCCCTTTACCTCCTATACCGTGCTTTTGAACCCCACCGGTAACCGCGTGCTACCGGTCCTCGACTGGCCCCTCGAGGTCCCTCGCGGGGACACGCTCGGCCCCGGAGGGGTGGTGCGCGCCCGCCATGCGGTGCGGCATCTCTTGCGCTACCGCGTGACAAGCGGCGCGCGCCGCTACGGCCCCCTCACCGCCGCCGGGCGCAGGCGCGATCTGGCGTTGCCCGCCACCCTCGACCCGCGCATCCGGCGACTGGTGGCGCGGTGGCGCAAGACGAACCCGGCGCCGCGCGCCCTGGCGAAGGACGCCTTGAGGTATTTCGTGAGGCATCACTTCGTCTATACCTTGAACCCCCCGACCATGGGGCGCCACCCGATCCCCCGCTTCCTGTTCCACGTGCGTGCCGGCTATTGCGAGGACTATGCCGCGGCCTTTGCCACGCTGATGCGCGCGGCCGGCGTACCGGCGCGCGTGGTCGTGGGCTTCTTCGGCGGGGAATTCAATCCCGATGGCGGCGATATCATCGTGCGCAATTACGATGCCCATGCCTGGGATGAGATCTGGGTGCGAGGTCGCTGGCTGCGGATCGACCCGACCGCGGTCGTGGCGCCGGGGGCGCTCCAGGAGCGCTGGCCTACGTTTCGGCGGTTTTTGGAGCATGGTACGACATTTCAGGGTTCGCGATCGTGGTGGGACCGGGTTCATCACCGCCTCGGGCTGTGGCGGGATGCGGCGACGACCGAGTGGGACAACTGGGTGGTGGATTACAGCGGCCGCCGCCAAGCCGAGCTCCTGCGGCGGCTCGGCTGGCGGGATGCCGGTCCGCTGGCCTTGGGCCTGGTAACCCTGATCCTGGCAATCACCGCGGTCTCGCTGGTGAAGACGCTCGGCGGGCGGGTGCGTACCGTGCGCGACCCGGCGCGCAGCGCCTATGAGCGCTACTGCCGGCGTCTGCAGCGGATCGGACTTGTGCGCGCCGGGGGTGAAGGGCCTCGGGATTTCAGCATTCGTGCCCGCGAGGCCCGGCCGGACCTGGGCGGCGAGATCACGACCATCACGCGCTGCTATGTCGAATGCCGTTATGGCGGGCGCCAGGAGGCCCTGGCGGAACTGAAGGCCCGCGTGGCACGTTTTCGACCGCGACCTCGGTCACGTTAGGGTGGATGCGCGGCCCTGCGGTGGACCACCACAAGCCACGTGGTGCCGAGGATGAAGGCGAGTGGCGAGGCCGTAAGGATGGCGAGCTTGCCGGCAACGCGGTCGGGGCCGGGCGGGAACGCCAGGGTGTTGACGAAAAGTGCCATCGTAAATCCGATACCGCTCAACCACGCCGCGCCCCCGAGATGACGGGGGGCGACACCGCTTGGCAGGTCGCCGAGCCGCAGGTGCGTGGCCAACGACGATACGCCCCCCACGCCACAGAACTTTCCGAGGAGTAGCCCAAGGAAAACCCCGAGCAGGACCCGGCCCTGGGCGGTGAAATCGTGAACCGCCAGGGGCAGGTCGGCATTGGCGAGCGCGAACAGCGGCAGGACGCCATAAGTGACATAGGGGGCTAGGCGTCGCTCGAGGCGCCTGGCAAGCGATGCGTGATCGGGGGTGGCGTCGGACGGGCCGGGAAACGCCACGGCCACCAGCACGCCAGCAAGCGGCGGGTCGATCCCGCCACGCCACAAGGCAGTCCATAACGCGCCGCCCAGGATCAGGTAGGGCCAGATCCAGCGCCGGGCGCGGCGCGCGAAGATCAGCAAGGCGGCGAACACCAGCAACGCCCCTACGAGCGGCAGCGGCCGGACGCCACGATTGTAGTAGAGCGCGATGACGAGGATGGCACCGACATCATCAACGATGGCCAGTGCCAGGACGAAGATCAGGAGATTGCGCGGGACACGCCGGCCAAGCACCGCGAGCGCGGCGGCGGCAAACGCGACATCGGTGCTCATCGGGATGCCCCAGCCGTGGGCCGCGACACCCCGTTGATTGAAGACGTGGTAGATGAGCGCCGGGAGCAACATGCCACCGGCGGCGGCCAAGAGCGGGAGGATCATGGCGCGCGGGTGACGCAAGGCGCCGTGCGTGATCTCGCGTTTTAGCTCCAGGCCGATGACCAGAAAGAACAGGGTCATGAGGCCCTTGTCCACCAGGGCCTGGAAGGTGAACGCGAAGTCCGGTCCGAGAGGGCGCGCGGTACGCCAGAAGTCATGGTAGGCGATGCCGTAGCGGGAATTGGCGGCGATCAAAGCGAGCAGGGCCGATGAAAACAGCAGCAGCGCCCCTACGAGCGGCCCCTGGCCCCTCACGTCGTGGACGGTAGACACGGTGGTTCTCCCGGAAAGACGGGGCCTGTACGGGCCCCGCGGCAGGTATTATCCACGGGAGGTGTAATGGGCGTCCACAAAAACCGGTGCGCACACCGGGCCTTACTACTTGCCGATACAAAACGCCGAGAAGATACGGCCGAGGAGGTCCTCGCTCGTGAATCGGCCGGTGATCTCACCCAGGCCTTCGTGGGCGAGGCGCAACTCCTCGGCGACCAGTTCGGCGCTCCCCTCTCCCTGGTGCGCAAGCGCGGCGGCGATGGCGCGCCCGACCTTCTCGAGGGCCACGACATGGCGGCGGCGGGCGGTAAAGGCGCCTTCGACCTCGGCGTCTTGGGCGGCGGCCAGGAAACGCGCGCGCAGCCCCGCGCGCAGGGCCGCAATGCCGGCGCCAGTCGGCGCGCACACCGCATAGCCTTCGGGACAGGGGCCGCTTGCGCGCCCGCTGATATCGATCTTCGTGTAGATGATGAGGCTCGCCGGCGGCGCCGGTGGTGGTGTTTCGGCGCTATCGTCGACGAGCCACAACACGCAGTCGGCTTGCGCCAAGGCGGCCTCGGCACGCCGTATGCCCTCACGTTCCACCGGGTCGTCGGTGGCGCGCAGCCCGGCGCTATCGGTCAATTCCAAGGCAAGCCCCTCGATCACGACGCGTTCACGGACCAGGTCGCGAGTGGTCCCCGGGTAGGGGCTCACGATCGCCGCCTCGTGACCGGCCAAGGCATTGAGTAGGGTCGATTTCCCGGCGTTGGGGGGGCCTGCAATCGCGACCCGCACCCCCTCCCGGAGGACGCGACCTTCACGCCCACGCCGGGTGGCCTCGGCGATGTCCGTTGAGAGCGTGGTGAGGGCCTCGGCGAGTGCGGCATCCTCGGCGACATCAAGGGCCTCGTCGGGAAAGTCGAGGGCCGCCTCCACATGGCAACGTAGATCGGCGAGCCGCCCATCCAGGGCCCGCACCATCGCAGAAAAGGCCCCCTGCAGGGTATTGGCGGCGGCGCGCGCCGCGCCCTCGTGGACGCTCTCTATGAGATCGGCAACCGCCTCGGCCTGCACGAGGTCGATTTTGCCGTTGAGAAACGCGCGCTCGGTAAATTCCCCGGGGCGCGCACAGCGCGCCCCTTGCATAACGAGTGCCTGGATGAGGCGATCCAGGACCACCGGGCTACCGTGGCCATGAAGCTCTAGGACATCCTCGCCGGTGAACGACGCCGGGGCCGGGAAGAACACCGCCACGCCTTGGTCGAGCACCCTCCCCTGTTCGTCGCGAAACAGCGATAGTGTAGCGACGCGGGCGGGCGGGACGCCCTCGAGGACCGCCTGGGCGAGTTGCGGGGCGAGCGGGCCCGAGATCCGCACGATGCCGATACCGCCCATGCCGGGGGGTGTGGCGATCGCGCAGATCGTGTCGATCAACCGGCGCCCTTCAGGCCTTGTCCACGCGGCGCATCACCCATTGCTGCTGGAGGATGGACAGGACGTTGTTCGTGACCCAATACAACACCAGACCCGCCGGGAAGAACAGGAAGAATGCCGTAAAGATCACCGGCATCACCATCATGACCTTGCGCTGTGTGGGATCCATCATGGCCGGGTTCAGCATCTGCTGAACGAGCATGGAGATACCCATGAGGATGGGCAGCACGAAGTACGGGTCGGGCGCCGCGAGGTTGTGAATCCAAAGTACGAAGGGGGCGTCACGTAGCGCCACGCTGTCCAGCAAGACCCAATAAAGGGCGATGAATACCGGGATCTGGACGATCATCGGCAGACAGCCGCCCAGCGGATTCATTTTCTCGGTCTTGTAGAGTTCCATCATGGCCTGCTGGAGGGCGGTCTTGTCGGAACCGTGACGCTCCTTCAAGGCGGCCATGCGCGGTTGGAGCTTGCGCATCTTGGCCATCGACTTGAAACTTGCCGCCGACAGCGGAAAGAAGATCACCTTGATGAGGACCGTGAGCAGGATGATGGATACACCCCAGTTGCCAACCACGCGCTCGATGTGGGCCAACACCCAGTAGAGGGGCTGGGCGAGTACGGTAAGCCAGCCGTAATCGACGGTGAGATTGAGACCAGGGGCCACTTTACTGAGGACCGAGGGCTTTTTGGGGCCTAGAAAGAGCCGAGTCGTAAGAACCGCGGTGTGGTCTGGGGCCACCACCACCGGCTGCGCGGTCTTGTAGCCGATGATGTAACGCGGGCCCGCGAGCACCGAGCTGTAAAAGATAGCCGGCTGCGCGGCCTCCGGGATCGCCGCCCCCAGGAAGTAATGTTGCGAAACCGCCACCCATCCGCCGGTCGCGGCGACATGCAATGGGTGTTTGACCATATGCGGGAACGGCAGCTTATGATACTTGCGGGCGGGGCTATAGAACGCCGCGCCGACATAGATGGGGGCGGAATGCAGGAAGTGCGTCGCGGGCGCGGGACTGTGCACGAACTGGTTGTAGAGGTACACCTTTACCGGTTTTTGGCCGGTATTGGAAACGGCGTAGCGTACCGGCACGGTGTAGCTCGAAGGCGTGAAGGTATAAGTCTTCACGACACGCACCGCGCCCTTGTGCCAACGGAATCGTATCTGCACAGGCTTGGTGTCGGCGGTGAGGCGCGAACCGGGATGGCTGGTCCCGTAGAAAGTGGTGTGGTTCGGTAACGGGACCCGACCAAGGAGGCCGTTTTCATTCACGAATACCCGGTGTCCGCTGGGCTTTAGTAAGGCATACGGGCGATGCGCGTGGCTTTTGTCAGCAAAATACCCATGCAAGACAAGACGCGTGATATCGGCACCCTGGGTGTCGAGGGTGGCGGTCAGGACCCGGGTCTTCACCACCAGCGAGGCGGCGTGGGACGTCACGGGGGCGGCTGCGTGGGTAGGCGCGGGGGGCGCTGTGGTGGTGGGCGCGGCCGGTGGGGCGGCCTGCCCAGGGGCCACGGGTAAGGCGCTCGTGGTAGCTACCGGATGGCTCACGGGGACATGCCAATGTTGCCAGTCCGTCCATAGGAAAAACAGGATGACGGCAAGCAGGATATAAAGTACCGGGCGATAACTATTCATGATCGGGGTTTCGAACAACCTCAGCGAGGAACGGGGTCATGCCCGCCGGCGTGCCATGGGTGGCAACGGGCGATGCGTTTCACGGCGAACCAGAGGCCGCGTAGCGGCCCGTGGCGATCTATGGCCTCGATGGCATAGGCGGAACAAGTCGGGTGGTAACGACAATGCGAGCCGAGCCATGGGCTTATGAAGTACTGATAGCCGCGAATCACTTGTATCAGGGCTTTGCGCATAAACGACAGATCTTGTGCGACAGAGACCCTAGGGCCTCGGTAAAGGCCTTAGGGTCCGCGCGGACCGCATCGGGATAGGCGACGACCACGAAATCGAGGGGGCGCAGACGGGCCTGTTCACGACGGAAATATTCCCGGATCCGTCGTTTTATCTTATTCCTTATGACGGCCTTGCGCGATACCTTGCGGGATACGGCGAGGCCCAGGCGGGGATGCTCAAGGTCGCTTGCCAGGGCCATGATCCCCATAAAGGGGTGACGGACCTTCTTGCCGGTCTTGAATATCTCCTGATAACGCTCGGGATCCGTCAGGCGCACATGCCGCGGGAAGCCTTGAGTGCCCCGAGCCACCGCACGTCAGGCGCTGAGACGCGCGCGGCCCTTGGCGCGCCGCGCGTTGAGGACCGC